>JACCSL010000457.1 GCA_013812995.1 Ardenticatenales bacterium
CTAGGGCGCTCAAGGCTTCATTCTGGTTCTCTACCGCCACCAGGATGTCGATATCCTTTGTCGCTCGTTCCGGCATATACGCACGAGTCGCAACCCCGCCAATGATGGCCCAGGGAATATCCTGCAAGATAGGTCGCAGATCGGGCCAGGGAATCATGGCAGTTCTCATTTCCAGGAAGGAGGGGGCGCTACCCGTGCCAGGCTTCATCCGCCTCCCACAAAATTCAATCATGAAGCGTCGCCGCTGGGCAGGCGTCAGTTGTCCATCAGGGGCAATGGCGGCGATGGAAGAGGGAATGCTCATGGGGCTGCCCTTCTCGTGCGTAGCCAGCTTCGGGCGCGAGCCACGGCATCTTTCTGGTAAACGAGCCACTCCAGCGCCAGGATAATCAGCCCCAGGAGAAGCAGCGGCTGCCAGAGGTCCAGCCGCGCCTCGCCCGCCAGGCCACTCTCTGGCGTTCCCGCCGCACCCCCGCCCGTGGTTGCCAGCGATAAGCTCTGGGAGGGCGCAATGGCGCTCTCAGTGGGAACGAAGAGATTGACGGTGAAGGCGATTGCGGGCTGCGTGCTCCCCTCCCAGCGCACCGCGTAGATGCCGGGTGTGAGGGGCACATAGGAGGTAGTGGTGGCTCCCGCGTCCAGCCGGGGGCGAATCATCTCACCGCCTGGCGTCTCCACCTCGACATAGTCGGCATCAAGCAGGGGCAGCGTGATGGCCTGCCCCGGTGGCAGGCTCCGCCCGGCTAGGCCACCCGCCGGTCCGGCCAGCAGGTAATCGGCTAAGCTTGCGATGAGCACCGGATAGGTAGGCTGATAGACGAGGTTGCTCATCACCACATCGCGCGGCGGGTCCAGCGTGATGCTCTCCGGAACCCCGTACAGCACCAGGTTCAGCACCGCCACGCGCCGTCCGCCCTGCTCGCCCACCCAGAGGAGCGGCGCACCTGTCGAGCTGTCCTCCAGCACCACGGTTCCCCACGGGGGCACCTCGCCTCGGCGCGCCTCGACGAAGAAGAGGTCGCTCTCGAAAAACAGGTTCTCCTCCAGCCCCGGCAGGTAGCCGGTTTTGAGCGGGAACGGGTTGGTGATGACGCCGCTTGTCTGGATGACATCATTCCCCGCAGGCGGCGCGAGGATAAGCAGATTCTCGGTGGTGCCCGGCAACCCCTGGTCGGGCAGCCAACGGTCCAGGATGAGCAGGTCGGCGCGCGCCTCGCCCGAGGGCTGGACGGTGTCGCTCAGCACATTGCCCTGGCTAAAGCCGTCGCCCACCAGAATCTGGAAGGGAACACGCACGAAGCGGTTGTCTTTGGAGGCAGTCATCAGGCGTACCTGCCGCGTGCCGGCGGGGCCGGGTACCGCCCAGGCA
The DNA here is from genome assembly GCA_013812995.1 of Ardenticatenales bacterium. Taxonomy (GTDB): domain Bacteria; phylum Chloroflexota; class Anaerolineae; order Ardenticatenales; family Ardenticatenaceae; genus JACCSL01. Next base: position 1,370 of record JACCSL010000457.1, read on the forward strand.
TGGTCATCGCCGGGCAAGGGGTCGTCGCCCTCCAGCCGCGCCTCCACGCGGAAGCTGTCGCTGCGCTCGACGGGGAAAATCTTCGAGGTCTGCTGACCTGCCGGAATGGCAAGGTCGCTCGCGGTGAAGGGCTCGTCGTCCAACGTTACCACCAGGCGGCGCTCCGCATTGACCGGGCCATAATTCGTCACCTGGACGAATAGATCATAGCCGCCCTCGCGCGGGCTGAGGTTGAGCGCGCTGATGGCCTGATTGTTTGCATCGCTGCCAATGGGAACGAAGCGCACGGGCCGCTCCACCGCCAGCGTGGGCGGAAGCTGGACCGCCCCATCGCTGAGAATCACGATCTCGCTGTCGGCCTGGCGCGCCGCCGCTGCTGCCGCCAGGGTCAGGGCAGGGCCGAGGTCGCTGTCGCTCGCCAGGGGTTCGATCTCGGCCAGAGCCGCGCGCACGGCGACCAGGTCATCGCTGTTGGCGGCCATGATATCCGCGCCATCGCCCGCCCGAATGACCGTCACCCGCCCGTTATCCGGCAACCCTTCCATCAGGCGCAGCGCCTCGGCGCGGGCTGTCTCCAGGCGCGTTCCCTGCCCGCCATCCTCGGCTCCCATGCTGATGGAGCTGTCGATGACCAGGATCAGGCTCTGCCCGGTGGCCCCCGCCGTCTTGAGGAAGGGACGAGCCAGGCCGAAGGTCGCGAGCAGCAAGAAGAGCAACTGGAGCAGCAGGAGCAGGTTGCGTCGCAGACGCTGCCAGGGCGCGTTCGCCTCGATGTCCTGAACCACCTGCTCCCACAGATAGACGCTGGAAACCAGCACCTCCTCGCGGCGGCGCTTGAGCAGATACATGGCGATGACGGGGGCCAGCAGCAGCAGGCCGAGCAACCCCAGGGGCGCAGCAATTCCCATAACCTTACCTTAAAAAAGTATATCCGCACGCATTTTCTATTGTAAAGAGCAGGCGTATTTGATATACTGTGGCTGTCTGGTGACTATAGCCTGAAACATCGAGGAGGTGGTGCTTACTGAACAGCGATACCCAACCCATCGAAAATTCAGATAGTACAGAAGGAACATTCGAAGCAGCATAGAAACGCTGCAGAGCAACTCGCTCACGAAAAAAGGTTTGGAGGGGCACCTGAAGCCCCTCTTTTTGTTGCCTTTTAGCGCAGAACATGCTGCCGCCGCAACAGATTGAGGGTGATCTCTTCCACAGGAATATCGGAGGAGAGGGTGGCGTAGCCAATACCCCGCGCCCCGCACCAGCGGCGCAGTTCGCCCTGCCATGCCTGGAGGTTGTCGTTGTAGCGCTGGAGCATGGCCGCATCCACGGTCAGTTCCAACTCCGTCCCCCGTTCTACGTCCCGCAGTCGCACATCTCCGGCCAGGGCAGGAGAAATCTCCTCGGGTGAGAGGAGGTGGAGAACGGTCACATCAAAGCGGCGGGTGAGGAGCGCGCGCAGTCCCTCCTGCCAGGTCGGGTCGAAGAGGTCAGAGATGAGAATCAGCGGCCCCGCATATCTGGCTCCCTCGGCGTAGCGCTTCAGGGTACTACCCAGCGTGGCGGTGCCACCGGCCTGCAAGCCCAGCAGGAACTCGAAGAGATAATGCGCCTGCTGCTTGCCTCGGCGCGGCGGAAACACAGTAACATCGCCGCCAAAGGTCGAGGCGGTCACGCGGTCCAGCCCTGCCAGCGCGATGTAGCCAAGCGCCCCTGCCACCTGCCGCGCAACCAGGAATTTATTGGGCGTGCCCCAATCCATCGAGCGCGAGGTATCCACCAGCAGGTGAACGGTCAGATCCTCTTCTTCTACAAAGAGCTTGAGAAAAAGTGTTTCCAGTCGGGCGTAGACGTTCCAATCGATCAGGCGGAAGTCATCGCCCCGGCTATACTGGCGATAATCCGCGAACTCCACTGACTGGCCGCGCTTGATGCTACGCCGCTCGCCCTGCATCTGCCCGGCGCGGAGGCGCTTGGAAACGAGCACGAGCTGGTCAATCTGCCGGAGAAAGCGTTCCTCGAAAAGGCGGGGTCGATCTTTGCTATCGGCCATTATTCACAAAATCCCTGAGTTATCCACAAGTGACTCCCCTTTTCCACAGCCACCAAAGGAGTTATCCACACTTTTCCACATCAATTTGCGGCTAGTGCCAAGCTAGGCCCTATATTTAGGGGTACTGCAAAGTTTCTGCTCAACGAGTTGCGGCCCCGGCCAGGGCTTCTGCTGGCACCTGTTCCAGGATATTATCCACAATCGTGTCGGTTCCTACCCCTTCCGCCTGTGCCTCAAAGTTCAAAATCATACGGTGGCGCAGCGCGGGTTTGGCCGCCGCCCGAATATCATCGAAAGCCACATTGAAGCGCCCATCAAGCAAGGCTTTGATCTTCCCCGCTAGAATCATGGCCTGCATCCCACGCGGGCTGCTGCCGAAGCGGACAAAGTTGCGCACAGAATCAGGCGCAGTGGGGCTATTGGGGTGCGTGGCAGAGACCAGCCGCGCGGCGTAGGTGGTGACATGACTCGCCACAGGCACCTCACGCGCCAAACGCTGCATGGCAAGAATCATTGGGCCATCGGCGACCTTCTGGAGCGCGATGCCATCCGCGCCCGTGGTGCGCTCCGCGATGAGGACGAGATCCTCCACCGAGGGGAAGGGCACATCAATCTTGAAGAAGAAGCGGTCTAGCTGCGCCTCGGGTAGCGGGTAGGTGCCCTCCTGCTCCAGCGGGTTCTGGGTAGCAAGCACGAAGAAGGGCTGCGGCAGCTTGTGAATCTGCTTAGCGACGGTCACCGTGCGCTCCTGCATCGCCTCCAGCATGGCCGACTGCGTCTTGGGGGTGGCGCGGTTGACCTCGTCCGCCAGAACGAGGTTGGCGAAGATCGGTCCCGCCTCGAACTGGAAACGCCGCGTGCCGTTCGCGTCCTCGCCAATGACGTTGGTACCCACGATGTCGGCGGGCATGAGGTCGGGAGTAAACTGAATGCGGGAAAAGTGAATATCCATCACCTCGGCCATCGTGCGCACCAGCATCGTCTTTCCCAGGCCGGGGACGCCCTCCAGCAGGGCATTGCCGCCCGCCAGCAGGGTGACCAGAGTCTGGTGGACCAACTCGCGCTGGCCCACGATGAAGCGGCCGATTTCATTCTCGATGGTGGCGGCGGTGGCACGGAATTGTTCAGGGGTTAGCTCTGACATGGATTCTCCCAAGATGTTCTATGTTGCTAGTGGTCTGTCACGGATGACGTGATGGATAAGGACGTTTGGAAGGGTTGGTAAAACGTAAAACGTAACTGCTTCTGACGGAATTTGTGGTATGGAAGAGGGGAAGCGTGCCATGCGAGCCCTCTCCCCCACGTCGCTGCGCTCCGTGTCCCCTCTCCCGACATCGGGAGAGGGGCGGCCGAAGGCCGGGGAGAGGGCCACCACGCAGAGCCACCCCTCAACCACAAATTCCATCAGAACCAGAAACGTAATGGACTCTGGGCGTCCGCTGTGTGGGGTAGCGAAGTCGTTTTACGTTTTACGCATTACCTTTTACGGTCTCATCCAACGCTGCTTCATGCACCACTAGTTGCCGCTAATCCGGCGTTGGTACTGGATGATGAGGTCCTCGTAGTAGCCGGAGAGGGGAGGTCGATCCTCGCCCGCGTAGCTGCCGGAGTCAAAGCCCCCGGAGAAGCTGCTCCCAGGCACAATTGCGCCGTTGTCCACCCCCGCCTGGGAGCCACTACCCTCGCGCTCCTGCGTCTCCCCCGTGCTGCCCTGCTGCCCCTGAACGAGGTCGGGGTCGCCCCAGGAAGGAACGAGAACCTCCTCGTTGCCGCCACCGAAGTTCGGATCGCCTTCCACCGCGCCGGGGCCGGATCGATCGGGGTCGCTGCCTGCAAAGCTGCCGCTTCCGGTGCGCCCGCCGCCATCGGTGGGAGAGTTTGAACCCCCACCCCCGCCGCCCGGCTGACCTTGTCCCTGACCCTGACCCTGACCCTGACCCTGACCT
>JACCSL010000882.1 GCA_013812995.1 Ardenticatenales bacterium
GGCACAGCGGGGACGAGCGAGGAGGCGATTCGCTATGGGTGGAACTACGCCATCCTGCTCGCGAAGGGGCCGTCGAAGGATGCCCTCGTGCCCAGCCCGATGATGCGCGCCATGCAGAATGGGCAGATGGCTCGCCTGGAGGAGTTGACCCGCATCCCCTCCGATGTGCAGGACACACTCATCACCATCCTGTCGGAAAAGCTGCTGCCCATCCCGGAACTCAACTCCGAGGTGCAGGCGACCAAAGGCTTCAATGTTATTGCTACGGCCAACAACCGGGACCGGGGTGTGAACGAGCTGTCCAGCGCGCTCAAGCGTCGCTTCAACACCGTGATTCTGCCCGTGCCGGAAAATGAGGAGGAAGAAGTCTCCATCGTGCAGCAGCGCGTGGAGAGCCTGGGGCGCGCCCTGGAGCTGCCTGCGGAGCCCCCGGCGCTGGAGGAGATTCGCCGCGTGGTCATGGTCTTCCGCGAGCTACGCAGCGGTGTCACCGCCGATGGTAAGACGAAGCTCAAGTCGCCCAGCGGCAACCTGAGCCCCGCCGAGGCGATCTCCGTGGTCAACAGCGGCATGGCGCTGGCCGCGCACTTCGGGGATGGAACAATGCGAGCCCATGACATGGCCGCCGGGCTGGTGGGCGCAATCGTCAAGGATCCCATCCAGGACCGCGTGGTGTGGCTGGAATATCTTGAAACGGTCGTCAAGGAGCGCGACGGCTGGAAGGACCTGTACCGGGCGTGCCGCGACGTGATGTCATAAGCCGCAAAAATCCTTGAGGAGTTGTTATGTCCCAACCCAACCCGATTCATATTTTCGGCATTCGCCATCACGGCCCCGGCTCGGCGCGCAGCCTACGGCAGGCACTGGAAACCCTCCAACCCGACATCATTCTGGTGGAGGGGCCGCCGGATGCAGCGGGCGTCTTGCCCTTGCTGATCCATGAAGAGATGCAGCCGCCCGTTGCGCTGCTGATCTACGTGCCGGGCGAGGCGGGGCGCGCGGTGTATTATCCCTTTGCTATCTTCTCGCCTGAGTGGCAGGCCATGCACTTTGGCATGTCCAACCAGATTCCTGTGCGCTTCATGGACCTCCCGCAGACTCACCAGTTGGCGATGGTGCCGCCCGCGCCCCCACCGAGCGATGAGGCAGTGCCACCGGCAGAGGCCCCGGAGGGCGAGGCGCAGCCAGAGCCAGCGCCGCAGCCCGGTGCCGACATTGCCAGCGACCCGCTAGGAGCCATCGCACGGGCGGCGGGCTACAGCGACGGGGAGCGCTGGTGGGAGCACATGGTGGAGCATCGCCGCGACAGTGCCGACCTCTTTGCTGCGATTCTGGAAACGATGACCGCCCTGCGCCAGTCCGCGCCCCCCACCGAGGACCCCATTGAGATTCTGCGCGAGGCGCACATGCGGCAGACCATTCGCGCCGCGCAACGCGAGGGGTTCCAGAAGATCGCGGTGGTCTGCGGGGCCTGGCATGGTCCCGCGCTGGCGGAGATGCCGCCTGCCAAAGAGGATGCCGACCTGCTCAAGGGGCTGCCGAAGGTCAAGGTGGAGTCCACCTGGGTGCCCTGGACGCATGGCCGGCTCGCCTTCGATAGTGGCTATGGGGCCGGCATTGAGTCGCCCGGCTGGTATCACCATCTCTGGAGCGTCAACGATCAGGTTGTCACTCGCTGGATGACGCGTGTGGCGCGACTCCTGCGCGCCGAGGACCTCGATGCCTCCTCCGCGCATGTCATTGAGGCGGTGCGCCTTGCGGAGTCGTTGGCCGCCATTCGGGACCGCCCACTGCCCGGCCTGCCGGAGCTGAACGAGGCCACCCAGGCCATCCTCTGCTTCGGCGACGATATGCCGATGCAGCTCATCCACGAGAAGCTCATTGTGGGGGAGCTGCTGGGCGAGGTGCCGGACGAGACGCCAATGGTCCCGCTGCAACAGGACTTGCGCCGCCTTCAGAAGCGGCTGCGGATGCCCGCCGACGCCGCACCGAAGCAGTATGACCTCGACCAGCGCAAACCCAGCGATCTGGAGCGCAGCTATCTGCTCCATCGCCTCAATCTGCTTGGCATTCCCTGGGGCAAAAAGCAGCGGGGGAAGGGGATAAAGCACAAGGGCACCTTCTGGGAACACTGGGTAGTTCAGTGGAAGCCAGAATTTGCGGTGTCGCTCATTGAGGCCAGTCTGTGGGGGCCAACGGTGATTGAGGCGACGGTTGCCTATGCCCGCGACCGCGCGGACAATGCGCCGGACCTTCCCACCCTCACCACACTTCTGAACGAGTCGCTGCTGGCTGACCTGCCAGAGGCCATCCAACATATCATGGAACGGGTTCAGGCCGAGGCGGCGCTCACCAGCGATGTCACCCACCTGATGGGGGCGCTGCCGCCCCTTGCCAGCGTGCTGCGCTACGGCAACGTGCGCCAGACCGACACCTCGATGGTCCACCATGTCGTAGATGGGCTGGTCGCGCGCATCTGCATTGGCCTGCCCGGCGCGTGCGCCTCGCTGAACGATGAGGCCGCCGCGCAGATGTTCGAGCAGATGCTGGAGGTGCACAGCGCCATTTCCCTGCTGCAAAACGAGGAGCATCTCAAGGAGTGGCATAGCACCCTGACGCATCTCGCTGACATGCAGGGTCTGCACGGCCTGCTGGCCGGGCGCTGCTGCCGTCTCCTTCTGGACCTGGGCAACTTCACCACCGAGGATGTGGTCAAGCGTATGAGCCTGGCGCTCTCCGCCGCGCGGAGCCTGGTCAACCCCGGCCCCGCGCAACCTAGCACCGCCGTGGAGCACGCGGGCGCATGGGTCGAGGGCTTCTTGAGGGGCAGTGGCATCATTCTGCTCCACGACAACGCACTCTGGCAGGTGCTGGATGATTGGGTGAACGCCCTGAATGGTGCAACCTTCATCCAACTGCTGCCACTCCTGCGCCGTACCTTCTCAACCTTCAGCCCGCCGGAGCGCCGCCAGATGGGCGAGCGCGCCAAGCGCGGCACGCTGCCCGGCAGCAAGCGCGCCCAATTTTCCGCCGATGCCTTCGACAGCGAGCGCGCCGAGCAGATTTTGCCCATCGTCGCGCAACTCCTGGGGTTATGATGAACGTCACACAATGGGAAGCCCTGATGACGCGCTGGCACGAGAAGCTGACCTCGGGATGGCGGGGGCATCCGGGGGCGACGGAGGAGCAGATTCAGCAGGCGGCCGCGCAGAGTCGCTGGTTTTTGAACGAGGAGAAAGTTTCATGACGCAACAGGTCGAGAACGAACGGCTCCGCCGCTGGCGGCTCCTACTGGGCGGCGGCGAGTGTGACGGGACAGGCTACAGCCTTCAGGGGCGGGGCCGGGGTCAAGGGCCGGGGTTTGGCGACTCGGACCAGGAAATGGACCAGGCGCTGGAGGCGCTGTACGACTCGGACCGCCGGGGCGGGCTGGGCAGCTCTGCGCCCAACGTGGCGCGCTGGCTGGGGGACATTCGCAAGTATTTTCCCTCCTCCGTGGTGCGCGTCATGCAGCAGGATGCGCTGGACCGGCTGAACCTGCGCCAGATGCTGCTCGAACCGGAGTTGCTGGAGGCCGTCGAGCCGGATGTCCACCTCGTCGCTAACCTGCTCTCGCTGAGCAGCGTGATGCCCGGCAAGACCAAGGAAACGGCACGGCGCGTTGTGCAGCACGTCGTGGACGAACTGATGCGGCGACTGGCCAACGAGATGCGCCAGGCGGTCATCGGCAGCCTGAACCGTGCCACCCGCAACCGTCGCCCGAAACACACAGAGATAGACTGGCACCGCACCATCCGCGCCAACCTCAAACACTACCAGCCCGACTATAAGAGCATCGTCCCCGAGACGCGCATCGGCTATGGGCGCAGGCGCTCCTCGCTGCGCGATATTATTCTCTGCATCGACCAGAGCGGCTCGATGGCAACCTCAGTGGTGTATGCCAGTATCTTCGGCGCGGTGCTTGCCTCGCTGCCCGCCGTTACGACACAGATGATCGTTTTCGACACCGCCGTGGTTGATCTGACCGCGAATCTGAACGATCCTGTGGAACTTCTCTTCGGGACGATGCTGGGCGGTGGCACCGACATCAACCTGGCTCTGGCGTACTGCCAGGGGCTGGTTCGCCGCCCGCAGGAGACCATCCTGGTACTCATCAGCGACCTGTACGAGGGGGGAAACCGCAGTGAGATGCTCAGCCGCACGGCGACGCTGGTCGCCTCGGGAGTCCAGGTCATCGCGCTGCTGGCGCTGAACGACGATGGCGCGCCCAGTTACGACCACAGTATCGCAGCAGAGATGGCGGCGATGGGGGTGCCCTCCTTTGCCTGCACCCCGGACCTCTTCCCCGATCTCATGGCGGCGGCACTCAGCCGCCAGGACCTTGGCTCCTGGGCCGCGTCCAACAGCATCGTGACAGCCTCCGGCCATCGAAGACGGTAGGCGTGTCCCTAGCGCCAGATGCGCTTGGTGCGTCGCTCGATCTGGGTTCCACTCTGTCGAGCGGCGCGCAGCCGCTCTACCGCGCTGGCGCGCTGCAGGAACAGTGCCTCGCCGGGCGAGACATGGAGTTGCCACGCGTCCTCAAAGGCCCGCACCCGCTCCGCCCGGTTCCCCAACTCCTGGGGGACCGGGTGCCAGGCAGCGACCTCGCCCGCCCACCGATTCGTGGCCCATTGGAGCCAACGCCAGAGTTTTCCGACCGGATGATCGGGCAAAACCAGCTCGTAGCGGGGAATCATGTATCGGAACTCGTCGGTAATGGGGCCAAGCAGCTCTGCCATCGCGCGCGAAAAGCGTTCCACGTTCGTGGGGTCTTGATCCTCCAGCCAGACCCGCACAAAGCCATCCTCCCGCGTTGAGAGATGGATCGCCTCGGGAGTCAGAGAGGCAGGCAGTTGCTCTGTTCGTTGCAGTGCCTCCAGCAGCGCCAATGCCATTGCCCGAATCGTGGTCTCGGCGCTGGCGCTGAGGAAACGCTGCCCCACACCACGCAAGAAAAGGAGTAGGGAGCGCCCCACCAATCCAACGGAAAGCAGGAGCCAGGTGAGTGCAATCCCCACCCGGATCGCCCCGATTTGAAAGCCACCCGAGAACAGCGCCTCCGCCAGTGCCTGGGCCAGGCCGCTCAGGAGTCCTACCACCACGGGCGTCATGGCAATGGCGACGACACCCGCCGCCCCCAACGCGGCCAATCCTCTGACATCCAGCCCGGCCTGGCTGCGACGCGCGCTACCAATGCTTGAGACGGTGAGGGGACGCTCCGGGTAGCGCAGGTCCAGGGCTCCAATTTCTATATTCTCGTAGGGAGTCCCGACCTGCCATAGCCCGTGTACTTTGTCGCGCCGTCCGGCCCGCGCCAGCATCTCCGCGTTGATGCGCTCCCGTTCCGCGCCCAGCTCCGCGCCCCCGACCTCGTGTAGCAGCGGGTGGACATGGCCCACGCCCACCTCGATAATCCCATCATCCGACACGCCAAAGAACGTGTCGTGCTTGCGAACGAAGCGGTCGTAATCCTGCATCCCCTTCTCGAAGCCAGGCGCGATGCAGACCACGTCCCAATTGTTGGCAGCCTTCTCCTCCCACGCCGGATCGAGACGAATAGCACGCCCGCGAAGCTGGTTGACGGAGGCAAAGGTCGTCGCATAGGTCAAATCGATGAAGGTGTTGAGCGCGAGCGCGTCCCACCCCTCCCCCAGAAGCGCCCGCGTGCCAACGAGGCAGCGCGTTACGCCCCGCTCAAGCAGCGAGGTTACCATCGCGACATAGCTTCCCGTCCGCCAGCCCTGCCCGGAGCCCAGGATGCGATGAAAACTCGCCCCCTCGACCAGTTCATCCTGGAGCGTGACATCCAGCTCGTGCTCCGTGAACCACGCCCGCGCCGCCGCCATGAACACTTCCGCGACTTTGTCATCGCAGAGCAGGGTCTTGCCAGTGACGAGCACGGGGCGCAGCTCCTCTTCCAGGTCGCTCTGCGCCAGGAGCCGCATCATGCCCAGCGCACTCTCGGCGTCGGGGTCGAGGACGCCCGAGAGATCCCGCAGCACGGTGGCGCTGGAGCGCTCGAAGTCCGTGATGATAACCGCGCGCAGCCGCTCGCCTATCGCCTGCCACTCCTGGCGGAGAATCGTCAGTGCCGCGTGCTGCTTGGAGCTAGAGAGAGATAGCAGTCGGTCCACGGGCGCGGTGGTGCGCCGAAAACCGCTCTCGGTGAGGCTATAACCCAGCGAGCGCCCCGCCGCTTTCAACTCACGATAAAGGGCTTGGTTCTCTGGCTCCTGCGAGAGCTTGAGGGAGCGTAACGCAAAATCGGCGATGAGGCGCAGGCGATCCTCCATTGTCAGGGGGTCGATCATCTCGCGGGTGAGTTGGACCTGCTCTGGCACTTCCCAGCCATGCGCCAGGAACCAGCGCACCCCTGCCACGGCCAGCGTGTGCCGCCGCGTCGTGAACTCCTCCCAGGTCAGCGCCGTGCCCGCCTCGCTGCGCGGCTCCTTGATGCGGCTCTCGATCCAGCGGTCAAGGCGACCTGCCTCGTTCAGTCGTGTCTGTAGCTGGGTCCAGTGGAGGTGCTGGCTGGCAATGAAACGCATCTCTTCCGGGGTTGGGGTGGTGAGGTACACCAGATCCTGGAAGGGCGCGAGGTCGCCATCGCGCACTACGGCGGGGGTTGGCACCTGGAAATCAATCTCGCCCACGAGGTCCAGGTAGCGCACCAGCTCGCGATTCGAGCGGTCCACGGGTGGCGTCGCGGTGAGCCCGATGACGATGGCATTGGGCAGGCGGCGGAGGAGCGCGCCCAACAGGATCGCCCAGCTTCCGGTCAGGTGATGACACTCGTCCAGAACGACCGTGCTTGTGCCGCGCACCACCAGCGCCTCCATCAGCGCCCGCGCCGAGGGATGGAGCAGCGTCACGGCGTCGAACTCTGGCTCTTCGAGCAGGCGGCGGCGCACCCTGGCGCGGTAGCGAAGCAACTCCTCGCGGTAACTGTCCGGGTTACCCTGGCGAAGCGCCTCCAGCCGCTCGACATCGCCCACCTCCTCGGCCCAGAGAGCGCGCGCTAGATCGTCAAGTACCTCGGTCTCGCGCGTTGCGACCGTCATGCTCTGGTAGGTGAGGGAAAGAATCGGTGGCAGCGGCTCGCGCAGGTGCTCGGCCACGATCTGGCTGGCGGAGAGAGAGCCAGCCGTGGGGAGAAAGAAGCGCACCTTGTCCGCCCACTGCCGCTGGATGGCCGCGTTGGGCGAAAAAATCACAGCCGGAGCCCCCAGGCGGCGAATCAACTCCAGGCCCAGAATCGTCTTCCCGGAGCCCGGCGGTGCCACGAGATGCCAGCGCCGCCCCGCCGCGCTATTCGTTGCCAGCGCCTGCTCCGCCACCTCAATGGCGCGGCGCTGATACGGACGCAGCGTGAGCTGGCAATGGAGTTGGGCGAGGAGAGGGTGGGGTGGGGTGGTCATGGGAGGAGTGTACATGAACGGAAAGGCAAAAGGCAAAGGGCAAAAGTCAAAGGGCAAAAGTCAAAAGTGACGGCAAAGGACAAAAGGAAGGGCGAAGGAACGGCGAACGGTGACAGGGGATGGCGTCGGTGCAGACCGACGCCCGACCGAAGGCCCCCAGGAGCGACTTCCAATGGTGGACGTTCAGAGCTATAGACCCACCCTTGGAGATTTTACTCTCCTTCTGGGGTTGCTGTGTATGAACGCCTATTTTGGGGCGAACGGTTGGCTGTTTGCGTTTTTCAATGGCTATGACTCAAGACCGTGGCTGTCCAGGCTGGTCTATACTTCTGTATTTGCGATCTTCCTTTTCTTTCTTGTGCTTCCCCATGAGCTACCGCTCTGGCTATGGGGTTTCTGGCTCACCTGCGCCGCCCTCCTCTCCGGCTGCCTCCTCGAAACCGTCATTTTATCTCGGAAGAACAAAGTTTCCTGAGCACCTCCACACTTGCATCTCCTGCCGTTACTTTCCCCTTTTAGGGGCCTACTTGGTGCCTTTTGCCTTTTGCCTTTTGACTTTCCCCTTTTAGGGGCCTACTTGGTGTCTTTCCGTTCCCTCCTCCCGGCACACCCCTTGCTCCTGCAAAGCCAAATCGCAAGGAGGACACCATGCCTGACGAACAAAAACCCGTGATGAAACCCGTCGAAGAGTTAGAGGAAAAAGCATTCCTGCACGAGCGCGACGTGCCGCCCGAGGCAGGCCACGAGTTGGACAGCATGACCGCCACCGCAAGCCCAACGCCCTACCACAACCAGCCATTCCCCAACGTCGTCCCGCACAGCGACCTGGCGAACGAGCCAAGGCGCGACGAAGAGGACCAGGATGACCTGACCGCTTAAAAACGAAACGGGGTGCCTTGGCACCCCGTTTCTATATCAGAAAGTCAGCGTTAGCCCTTGACCCCGCCCACCGTCAGACCACCAACGAGGTAGCGTTGCGCGATGAAGAACATAATCATCACCGGAATCGCCGTCATCAGCGAGGCGGCGGCAAAGTAGCCCCAGGGCGTACGGAAGTTCTCCTGCATGCCAAAAAGCCCGACGGGCAGCGTATAGAGCGCCTCGCGCTGCAAGATCACATTGGCGAAGACGAACTCGTTCCACCCGGCCAGGAAGCCAAAGAGCGCCGTGATGGCGAGGCCCGGCGTACTGATGGGCAAAATCACGCGGATGAAAGCCCCGGTAGGTGTCGCGCCATCGATCATGGCGGCCTCTTCCAGATCGTAGGGAATCGTGTCGAAGTAGCCCTTCATGTTCCAGATCGTGAAGACCAGCGCCCCCGCCGTGTAGGCCAGAATCAGCCCCCAGTGGTTCAGCAGCCGGACACCCGTGGTCCTGCTAATCGTCACAAGAATCTGGTAGA
>JACCSL010000523.1 GCA_013812995.1 Ardenticatenales bacterium
TGGTCAGCTCGGGCTTGTCGTAACAAGCCCACGAGGTTCACCCGTGGGTCGCTGACGAAGATGCGAAACACCTTGGTGAGCCCCGCTTTGGCAAAGAGTTCGTACCACTCTGCCTCCACGATGCGCCACTCCGCAATCAGATCCACCTGTTCTGCCGCGCCATCCACGATGCGGTAGGGCGCGCTCTCCCGATTGAGTCCCAGGATCGCCGTCTGCACCTCCTGCTGCGAGAGCGCGGGCGTTCCCTCGGCGGGTCGTTTGGTCGAGGTGAGAAAATCAAAGATGCCCATAAGCGTTTCCTCCTCTAATCGACGGCGCGGGCATAGATGACCAGGCGCTTGTCGTAGTTCCAATTCTTGGCATCCCAGGTTCCGTTGCAGGTGATGATGTTCAGATTTCGCTTGAGCGTGAAGCCATAAATCTGCTCCATCGGTGCGGGGTCGTTATAGCCGTAGATAGCCTTGTCGAGCACCTCGAAGCGGTGCGTCTGACCATCGGCATCTACCACGAGAATCGCATCCCCCACCCTCAACTCGTTCAACCGCCAGAAGACGGCAGGTTGGCTCTTGTAATCATCCAGGTGGCCCGTCATGATGGCATTGCCCACCTCGCCGGGCCGCGCCAGGAGGTTGTACCACGCCGCGTTCATCACGCCCCTTGGCACATCGACCCGCCCCTGGTTATCCTTGCCCACACTCTCGATGGAGGCATCGATGTTCAGACTCGGGATTTTGATCCGCACTGGCACCGCAATCCGCTGGTGGACGACCGGCGTGGGTTCGGGCTGATAGGAAAGCGCAGGCTCGGGGAGCAGCACCTCGGCCGGGAGGCCGCCCAGCGTCTTGGCGATGTCGCCCCCGTTGGCAATGGTTACCTGGCCCGCTTTTGCCCAGGGAACATCTTCTTTCCACTCTTGCAGCACGGTGCGTTGCAGGCGAATGGCGTAGTGGTTGCCCATGTCTGTGACCTCGGAGGTGGGCAGGCCAAAGAAGGTCAGCGGGTCAGCGGCGGCGAAATAGGCGCGGCTCAACGCGGGGCGGGAGGCCAGGAGTGCCTGTCGCTTCTGCACGACCTGCGCAAAGGGAATCTCGCCGTCCCAGCCAGCGGGCAAGGGCACAGGTGTCTGGTAGCGCTCGGCGAGCGGCTGGTCGAGCGCGGCTCGGCTCAGGTCATCGAAGATATTCACCAGGACCACGCTTCCGCTCTCGGGTCGCCACTGCATGATGGCCTTCTGGAACGCCTGGGTCACAAAGCCATCCCGCTCGTAGCGGCGCGAGATGGGGTAGCCAACACGTTGCAGCCCCCATCGCTGGAAGGCCGTGCGGAAGCGCGCCGCGCCATCATCGCAGACGGCGAAACCGCCCTGCCCCCCACCCGTCTCGGTGAAAAAAAGACAGGGCTGCTGCTGGGTGTGCGGGGCCGCAGAGAGAGGAGCCGCCCACAGGAGGGGCGCGAGGATGAGGGTTAGCAGCAATGCAGAAATCAGTCGTCTCACAGGGATGTCTCCTAATTAATACGTTGAAGAAATGGCTAGACCGCCTCCATCGTCTCCAGGCAGCGTCCCTCCTGGAGCAGTCGGGTGAAGGCATCGGCGGGGATGGGCGGACTGAAGAGGTAGCCTTGAATCTCGTCGCACCGCTGGGCGCGCAGGAAGGCCAGTTGCTCCTCGGTTTCCACCCCCTCCGAAATGACTTTTAGTTTCAGGCTGTGCGCCAAGGTGACGATAGCGATGGTGATGGCCGCGTCGTTGGGGTCGGTGGTGATGTCCCGCACAAAAGAGCGGTCGACCTTGAGCGTGTCAATCGGAAAGCGTTTCAGGTAGCTCAGCGACGAGTAGCCCGTCCCAAAATCATCAATCGAGAGCTCGACGCCGATCTCCTTCAACTCCTGGAGCGCCAGAATCGTCGTCTCTGCGTTCTCCATGACGATGCTCTCTGTCAGTTCCAGCTTGAGGCTATTGGCCGCCAGCCCTGTCTCGCTCAACACGTCCGAGATGAGGTGGCAGAGGGCTTTCTGGCGGAACTGTTGGGCCGAGAGATTGACGGCAACGCCCAGCGGGGGAAAGCCCGCCATCTGCCACCAGCGATTCTGGGCGCAGGCCGTTCGTAGCACCCATTCCCCGATGGGCTGGATCAGGCCATTCTCCTCGATCAGGGGCATGAACTCGGCGGGCGAGACAATGCCGCGTTGGGGATGCGCCCAGCGCACCAGCGCCTCCGCCCCGATGATATGCCCCGTCTTGAGGGAAACGATGGGCTGGTAGTAGACCCGGAACTCTTCCCGCTCCAGCGCACGTCGCAGCTCCGTCTCCAGTTGCAGGAGGCGCACCGCGCGAACATGCATGGCCGTATCGAAGACGACATGACGCGCCTTCCCCATGCCCTTGGCGCGGTACATCGCCGTGTCTGCGTCGCGCAGGAGGTCTTCGGGACGCTCATAGCCCGTCGAACTGAGCGTGATGCCGATGCTCGCGGTGATGAAAAGCTCCTGATCGGTCAACATGAAAGGCAGGGCGAGCTCCTCCTGGATGCGCTCCGCCATGCGGGTGGCATCGCTCACATCCTTGATTTCCTCCAGGAGCAGCGCAAATTCGTCCCCGCCCAGCCGGGCCAGGGTATCGGTGGGGCGCAGGCAGCACGCGAGCCGCGCCGCGATACTCACCAGAAGTTGGTCCCCCTCCATGTGGCCCAGGCTATCGTTGATATTTTTGAAGCGATCGATGTCGAGGAAGAGTACCGCAAACAATTCCTCCTCGTGTCGCCGTGTACGCTCGATCAGGCGACCCAGGCGGTCCATGAAGAGGGCGCGGTTCGGGAGCCCCGTCAGCGAGTCGTAGAAGGCGTTGCGCAGCAGTTGCTCCTCGGCTCGCTTGCGCTCCGTGATGTCCGTCTGGGAGCCCGCCATGCGATAGACCTGACCCTGCTCATCCCGCACGGCGATGCCGCGCGTGAGCATCCACAGGTAGCTGCCATTCTCGTGCCGCATCCGGTGCTCATGCTCGAAGTGAGGACTGCGCCCATCCAGGTGCGCACTCAACTCCGCTTCTAGCAAGGTTAGTTCCTCGGGATGAACCCTGTCAAACCAGTCACTCATGCTAAAGAAGCGCCTGTCCTCCATGACCCCCAGCATTGCCTGCCAGCGCGCCGAAAAATAAACCGCTCCGGTCATGAGATTCCAATCCCACAGACCATCATTGGCCCCCCGCGCCGCCAGAGCATAGCGCTCCTCACTCGCGCGCAGGGCAGCCTCCGCGCGCTTTCGCTCCTGCAATTCCTGCTGCGCCTCCGTGTAGAGCCGCGCATTCTCGATGGCCGTGGCTGCCTGGTTGGCAAAGGCCACCGCAAACTCGGCGTGACGCGTAGTGTAATAGCCAGGCGTTTCCTTGTCCAGATTCAGCAGGCCAATCACCTGGTTATAGGCAATCAGCGGCACCCCCAACCAGCAGCGAATATACGAATCTTCCTCGCCGGGCAATCTCAGCCAGCGCGGGTCGTCGAGGGTCTCCTTGATGATAACCGGGGCACGCCCCTGGAGAACCTGTTGAACATGGCCGAGCGCGCCTACCTTCAGGCGCAGAAGCCGGTGGGTCTTCACACGATAGCCGCGCTGGGCCACGATCTCTAGCTCATCGCCATTGATGAGCATGATGGAGACGCTGTCGTACTCCACCACCCGCTCCAGATATTCGAGCATCAGCTTCAGAACGCGCTCCCGCTCCAGGTGGCTGTTGAGGGCGCTGGCGACCTCCCGCAGGGTCTCTGCCAGCAGTCGCTGCTCGCGCTCCGCTGCCAGCAGATGCTCGCGCTCCGTTTCAGCCTCCTTGCGCTCGGTGATGTCGCGCGCATTGATGACCCCGATAATCTCGAAGTCATCCACGATGTTGTTGCGGCTGGCCTCCAGGATTCGCCAGGAGCCGTTGGCGTGGCGGAAGCGAAATTCCAGCAGCGGCTGGCGCGGTGTTCGGCGCTGCGACATGCGGCTGAACGCTTGAATGACGATGGGCAGATCGTCGGGGTGAATGAAGTCAAAGGCGCTCTGCCCGCGCAGGCTCTCCGGCTTGTAGCCAAGCATCCGATTGGTGGAGGGGCTGACATAGCGAATGATACCTTTGGCATCCAGGGTCGTAATGATGTCGGATGCATTCTCGATGAGCGAGCGGAAATGCTCCTCGCTCCGCCGCAGCGCCTCGTAGAGCAGCCGGAGCTGTGCCGTCATCTGGTTGAAGGCGCGCGCCAGGACGCCAATCTCGTCATCGGTGAGGACGGGGGCGCTCAGGGAGAGGTCCCCAGCAGCAACCTGCGTGGCCGTCTGGGTGATGGCCAGGAGGGGGCGGGCTATCTGGCGCGCGAGCAGGAAGACCCCCGCCGCCAGCACCCCCGCCGAGAGAAGGCCCGTGAGGAAAAGCGTCCGGGCCAGGTCACGGGCGGGCTCGAACGCCTCGGCCTGCGGCAGCTCCGTTAGCAGCGCCAGCTCCCGTTCCTCCATCCAGCGATAGACGCCCAGGACAGGCACCCCCGCGTAGTTCTCGTAGAGGGCCGACCCGCTATTGCCGCGCAGCGCCTCGTCGATGCCCAAACTGCGGACCCCACGGGGAAATGCGTCTCGCCCGAAGCGAGCGCTCGATACAAAGGCGTTCAGCTCATCCACCAGATAGGTCTCGCCGTTGATCCCCAGCTGGGGGTCCTCCAGGATGATGCGATCCATGCGTTCGAGGTTCAGGTGGGCTGCCAGGAGGGCTCCCAGCCGCTGCCCGCTTTCATCCAGAAGCGGTGTGGCGATGGTCAGCGTGGGGCGGTTGGTTATGGGAGAGTGATAGACATTCTGCACAAACGTGCGCCAGCGCCCCTCCACAAAATAGCTATCCCGCACCCGATACTGACCCTCATGGCTCTTGTCCGTCGAGATGAGGATTTGGCCGCCCTCGTTGTCCAGGATGGTGATCTCTCCCAGGTCGGGACGGCTGGCAACGATAGAGGTGAGGTAGCTAGAAAGCTCTGCGTAGGCTGTCTCATAGGTCGGACCGTCCTTGGGGTGGCTCAGCATCACGCGGATAGGATCGCGCACCTCGGGGCGACGCGCGATGAAGAGCACCTCCTGGCTCTGGTCCCCCACCCAGCGATTCAACTCCTCCGCCTTCAACGTGGCGGCAACACTGAGGCGGTCAAATACCAGTTGGGTAATCGCCTGAATCGCGCGAACGTAGGCCACGGTCCCCAGGAGACAGACGGTCAGCAGGGAAAGAAGCAAAAAGTAGCTGACGAGACGAGCCATCAGGCTCTTCGTCCAAAATCTCATCTTGGCCTCATGAAGAGCGGCCGGGGCCGACAAAAGGGTAGTGGTACTTTGGGTGGAGTGGGGATAAGTATAGAGGTCCGCCTTGGCACCCGTCAATAGGCGAGGGGGCTGCGCCAGGGCTTCTCAAAAGTCGCGGTTCTGCGAGCATGGCCCTCTCCCCCACGTCGCTTCGCTCAGTGTCCCCTCGCCCGAAATCGGGAGAGGGGCGGCTGAAAGCCGGGGAGAGGGCCTCCCTCCACAGGTCGGGTCCGACTTTTGAGAAGCCCTGGGGCTGCGCCAGGGCAATGGCATACGCCGTGTGCCAAGGCGTTCAGTCGTGAGGCCCGCCTCAAGTGCCTACCGTTGGTACCGTTGGCATGCCCGCGCGGGCGCGGCGTATCGAAGCAGGCCGAGTATGCGATTGCCCTGGAGCCTGAGCAAATAAAAAGCACTGGCGAACCAGTGCTCGATCACCACCTGTACATCTGCGGGCTAGCCTGGCCGGGTGGGAAGATGAACGGTGAACGTGCTCCCCTGCTCCTCGTGGCTGAACACCTCTACCTCGCCGCCGTGGAGCGCCACGATCTCCTTCACGATATGAAGCCCGAGCCCTAATCCACCAATCAGCTGGGCGCTGACATTCTTCGCCCGGTAGAAGCGGGTAAAGAGATGAGGCAGCGATTCCGCCGGGATTCCGATTCCCTGGTCGGAGATGCCAACGGAGATACGCCCCTCATGCTGTTCCACCCGTATCGTGACCTCGCCCCCCTCCGGGCTATATTTGACGGCGTTGCGGAGCAGATTCTGAAAAACCTGTTCCAGACGTAGCTCATCTCCCTCTATATCAAGCTGCTCGCAGGCAGAGATGAGCCGAACGGTATGTTTCTCCAGAGAGGGCTGGATCTCGTCAATCAGCCGCGCCATCAGGGCGCAGAGGTCCATCCTCGCCCGCTCGATGCTGAGCTGTCCCGTCTCGATGCGCGAGATATCCAGGAGCAACTCGATCAGGCGGTTGAGCCGCTCGGCCTGCTCATAGATAACATGCAACGCCCGCTGGTCGCGCTCGGTGATCACCCCCGTCTGTCCAATGCGCCGCTCCAGCAGCGAGGCGTAGCCGTGCAACACTGTGAGCGGCGTTTTGAGCTCGTGGGAGGCGATGGAGAGAAACTGATCGCGGATCTGCACCGCCTCCTGAGCCTCGCGGTAGAGCCAGGCATTGTCCACGGCCAGGGCCGCGCGCTGGGCTAGGGCCTCGGCCAGCTCCAACTCCGCCATGCCATACTCAGCAGCCCCCAACGTGATTACGCCACGTATCTGTTCGCGCACCACCAGCGGCACCGCGAGGCAGCTGCTCCCGCCTATCTTCATATCCTCCAGAAGTCCGGCTTTGCCCTGCGTCAGTACCCGTTGGATAGCCGGACTATCGGCCAGATTGGCCACCTCCCGGACCCACTCCTCGCGTTGCGGGTCCACATGCGCCGCTGCCACTCTGGAAAACATCCCCTCCTCTGTGAGAATATCGATCACACACCAGTCGGCCAGATCAGGAAGCACCAGCTTCGCCAGGTTGCGAAGAATCGTTTCATAGTCCAAGGAGGTGCCCAAAAGCCGCCCCGCCTCCGCCAGGAAGCGGAGCCGCTCCTCCGCCCGCTGTCGCTCTGCCACCTCGGCCTGGAGTGCCTTGTTGGCCGTGGCCAGCCCGGCGGTGCGCTCCGCCACGCGCCGCTCCAGCTCGCTGTGCGTCTGACGCAGCTCCAACTCCACCCGCTGCCGCTCGGCGATCTCCTGCTCCAGCGCCTGCTTCTTCTTGAACAACTCGACGAAAACAGCGACCTTCGAGCGGAGAATATCCGGCACAACCGGCTTGAAGAGGTAATCCACCGCCCCCAGGGAGTAGCCCTGGAAGACATGCGTCTCGCTCTTGTTGATGGCAGTGATGAAGATAATCGGGGTCTGTTGGGAGCGCCCGCGCCCGCGAATGAGTTCCGCTGTCTCGAATCCGTCCATCCCTGGCATCTGGACATCCAGCAGGATCGCGGCAAAGTCCTGGTGGAGTAGCTGCTTGAGGGCCTCCTCGCCGGAGTACGCCTTGACGAGATTCTGCCCCAGATCCTGAAGGATGGCCTCCAGCACCAGAAGATTCTCCGGGCGATCATCCACCATGAGGATATTGACGCGAGGCTCACGGTCGGTGAGGTCGGTTGGTTCTACCATCGTTTGCTCTAACATGACAAAGAGTTCCTAGATAGGGGGCGATATCGGCAAGGGGCAATACCTGGTCGGCCGCTGTCCGGCGGAGTGCCTCCTCGGGCATGGTACGACTCTCGGCGCTGTTGGGGGATTGCACCACCGCCACGCCTCCTTGTGCCTTGATGGTCGCTAACCCTTCTGCGCCATCGCGGCTAGCGCCTGTCAGGATCACACCAATGAGACGCGACCCGTAGACATCGGCCGCCGACTCGAATAATACATCAATGGAAGGCCGCGCATGGCATACGTGCTCATCGGTGGAGAGGGCAAAATGGCCCAGTTCTACGAGAAGATGGTAATCGGCTGGGGCCAGGTAGACTTGCCCCGGAACAATGAGGGCCTTGTCTTCCGTCTCAACAATGGGCAGGTGACTCACGGCCTGGAGCGCGGCCAGCAACAACCCGCCCGACTCCTTGTGGCGGTGCTGGACGATGGCAATCGGGAGGGGAAAGGTGGCAGGAAGCGCCGCCAGTAGCAGGCGGAGCGCATTCAACCCCCCCAGGGAGGTTCCCACCACCACCAGATCGAAGTGCATTAGAGCAATTTCCGGTAGAGCTTGGCCTCTGTATCGATGTCAGCGTAGGCTGGCTCGTACGGGGTAAATCGGAGGGATTCCCGGCTCCCCAGAGCGAGGATGCCAAATGTGCCAAGGCTCTCATACAGGAGACGATGGACCCGATCCTGAAGCTCTTTGTTGAAATAGATCAGCACGTTTCGGCAAAACACGACGTGGAACTCGTTAAAGGAGCCATCGGTGGCCAGATTGTGCTGGGCAAAAATCACGTTCTCTTGTAAGGAGTCGTGCAACATGGCACGGTCATACGCCGCTGTGTAGTAATGGGAAAAAGTACGTGTTCCCCCTGCCTGCTGGTAGTTTTTGGTGTAATCCTGCATCTTCTCCAGCGGAAAGACGCCCTCTTTGGCCTTTGCCAGCACCACCTCGTTCATGTCTGTGGCGTAGAGGCGGCAACGATCATACAACCCTTCCTCCTTCAGGAGAATTGCCATTGAATATACCTCTTCCCCCGTGGAGCAGCCCGCGTGCCAGATGCGGATGAAAGGATAGGTTCGCAATAGCGGCACCACCCTGCGCCGGAACGCCAGATAGAACGTGGGGTCCCGGAACAGGGCGGTGACATGAACTGACATGGTGAGCAGGAATCGCTCCATACATCGGGGCTCGTGCAGGAGACGCGCCTGGAGGGCGGAAATGCTCTTAAGCCCCTCCTCGCGTACGAAGTGCAGAATACGCCGTCGCAGCGAGGCAGGGGCATAATCCCGAAAGTCGAACCCATAGTGGCGAAAGACACCTTCCAGAAGCAGAGACATCTCGATCTCTTCGAGGGACTTATCCTGCACCAGCATCATACTCACTTATAGAGCCAAACTCGCAGGAGCGAGAGCAGTTGGTCATTGTCTACTGGTTTGGCGATGTAATCCGATGCCCCCGCCTCGATGCATTTCTCCCGGTCCCCCTTCATGGCTTTTGCGGTGAGGGCAATGATAGGGAGATCCTTGAAGCGATTGACCTTGCGGACGGCACGGATGGTCTCGTAGCCATCCATCTCCGGCATCATAACGTCCATCAGCACGATGTCTACATCGTCCCCCTGCTGGAGCATATCGATGGCGTCTCGACCATTTTCGGCATAGGTAACCTTCATCGTGTACCGTTCCAGCAGGCTGGTCAGGGCGAAGATGTTTCGCACATCGTCATCCACCACCAGTACCTTCTTGTCGCGGAGCACCGGATCCTGTTGGCGTAGTTGCTCCAACATGCGGCGCTTGGGCTCCGGCAGGTTGGCCTGCACCAGGTGGAGGAAGAGCGACACCTCATCCAGCAGCCGCTCCGGGGACTTCACATCCTTGATGATAATCGTATCTGCGATACGCCGCAGTTGGGTCTCTTCCTTGCGGGTCAGTTCTTTGCCGGTGTAGATGATGATGGGCAGGTCGGCCAGCCCGAGATCCTTCTTGATCTTCTTGATGAGCTCGATCCCCGGCATGTCCGGCAGCCCCAGGTCGAGTACCATACAATCGATAGGCTGCTGCTGTAGAACCTTCATCGCCTCCGCCCCCGTGCCCACGGCAATCGTTTGGACAGAATCGTTGCCAATCAGCTCGACGATACTCGCGCGCTGGATCGGATCATCCTCTACTACCAGCAACTGCCGTGCCTGCCGCTCGACGAAACCCTTGATGGTGCTCAGGGCATCACCGAGATCAGTGGGGTCTACAGGTTTCGCCAGATAGGCGAGGGCCCCCTGCTGGAGACCCCGCTGACGCTCCTCGTCAATCGCGGAAATGATATGGATGGGGATGTGGCGCGTGTTCAGATCGTGCTTCAGGCAGTCCAGCACCGTCCACCCATCCATGACGGGCAGGCGAATGTCCAGGGTGATGGCGGTTGGTTTGAGGAGGCGGGCCAGTGCCAGGCCCGTATCACCCTGCGAGGCGACCACCCCCTTGAAGCCCTTCTCCCGTGCCTTGTCCAGGAGAATCCGGGCAAAGTTGACATCGTCCTCCACGATGAGGAGAACCCGGTCATCGGGGCTCAGGTGCTCCCGGTCATCGGGCACCTCCCCCATCACAAGCGACGCGGGATCGGCCTCAATGATCATGTCGGGGCGCAAGCGATGGCGTTCCCCGGCCCCGCCGTTCGGGCTTGCGTTCTCGCTCGACTCCTCGTACAGGTGGGGCAGATGGGTCGGGTAGCTCAGGGGCAGGTAGAGCACAAAGGTGCTTCCCTGACCGGGCGTGCTGACGAGCGTGATCTCGCCGCCCAGGAGGCGCGCGATTTCCCGGCTGATGGAGAGGCCCAACCCCGTTCCGCCATATTTGCGGCTCGTGGTGCCATCCGCCTGCTGGAACGCCTCAAAGATAAGACGCTGCTTCTCCAGCGGAATCCCGATGCCTGTGTCGGTAACGGCAAACGCAATGACACTATCGGCCTGACTCAGCGTTTCATGGTCTCTGCTCCACCCGCGAATGGCCGTGGTTACCTGCAACACCACTTCCCCCTGCGCGGTAAACTTGAAGGCATTGGCCAGCAGGTTTTTGAGAACCTGTTGTAGCCGCTTGGCGTCCGTCTGAATAGATTCGGGGAGGCTCGTATCCAGCTCGACATCGAAGCGGAGTCCCTTGTTCTCCGCCACCTGGACGAAGGTACGCTCGACGAAATCCTGAAGCTCCGGGAACTGGACCTCGCTGACATCAACCGTCATCATCCCGGACTCGATCTTGGTGAGGTCCAGAATCTCGTTGATGAGGGCCAGCAGGTCCGCGCCCGAGGCGTGAATGGTGCGGGCGAATTCCAACTGCTTGTCAGTGAGATTCGTCTCGCTGTTCTCTGCCAGAAGCTTGGAGAGGATGAGCATGCTGTTGAGCGGGGTGCGCAGCTCGTGGGACATGTTGGCGAGGAACTCGGATTTGTACTTCGAGGTGAGGGCGAGTTGCTCGGCCTTCTCCTCCAGCGCCCGCCGCGCCAACTCGATCTCGTTGTTCTTGCGCTCGACCTCCCGGTTCTGGCCAGCGAGCAGTTCTGCTTTTTCTTCCAGCTCCTCGTTCGTCTGCTGGAGCTGCTCGCGCTGCTGCTTGAGCAGTTCCTCGGATGCCTGGAGCGACTTGGCCTGCTGCTCCAACCGCTTATTGGTCTCGGTCAACTCCTGCTGCTGTCCCTGTAGCTCCTCGGCCAGGGCCTGGGATTGTTTGAGTAGTTCCTCCGTCCTCATGCTGGCAGCAATCGTGTTCAACACGATGGCGATACTCTCCGTCAGCTGGTCGAGGAAGGCGAGGTGAATCTCGCTGAAACGGTGGAAGGAGGCCAGCTCGATCACCGCCTTGACCTGCTCCTCAAAGACCACCGGTAGCACGACGACGTTGTTGGGGGTCGCCTCGCCCAGCCCTGAGTTGATCTTGATGTAATCCCCAGGAACCTCGGTGAGGAGAATCCGCTCTTTTTCCATCGCGCACTGACCTACCAGCCCCTCGCCCAACTGGAAACGGTTCGCCAGGTGTTTTCGCTCCCGGTAGGCATACGAGCTGAGCAGCCGCAGTTCCGGGTCCGCTACACTCTCCCCATCCACGATATAGAAGACGCCATGCTGCGCGAAGACCAACGGTGCCAGCTCGGAGAGGATCAGCTTGGAGACGGTGCTGAGTTCGCGCTGCCCCTGTAACATGCGGGTGAAGCGCGCCAGGTTCGTCTTGAGCCAGTCCTGCTCGGTGTTTTTCTGCGTGGTGTCGCGCAGGTTGGCAATCATCTGGTTGATGTTGTCCTTGAGGACTGCTACCTCGCCCTGCGCCTCGACGGCGATGGTTCGCGTCAGATCCCCCTTCGTCACCGCCGTCGCGATCTCGGAAATCGTGCGAATCTGCGTCGTCAGGTTAGCGGCGAGCTGGTTCACATTGTCCGTGAGGTCGCGCCAGGTTCCAGACGCACCTGGCACCTTGGCCTGACCGCCGAGTTTCCCCTCGATACCCACCTCGCGTGCCACTGTGGTGACCTGATCGGCGAAGGTGGCGAGCGTCTCGATCATCTCGTTGATGGTGTCTGCCAGAGTGGCAATTTCCCCCTTGGCCTCCAGCGCCAGCTTGCGGTTCAGATCGCCGTTCGCGACCGCCGTTACGACGCGGGCGATACCGCGCACCTGGGCTGTCAGGTTGCTCGCCATTGAGTTCACATTGTCCGTCAGATCCTTCCAGACACCCGCGACCCCCTTCACGTCGGCCTGACCGCCGAGTTTCCCCTCGGTACCGACCTCGCGCGCCACGCGCGTCACCTCGGCCGCGAAGCTGTTGAGCTGGTCAACCATCGTGTTGATCGTGTTTTTCAGGTCCAGAATCTCGCCCTTTACGTCCACCGTGATCTTCTTCGACAGGTCCCCGTTCGCAATCGCTGTCGAGACCTCCGCGATGTTACGCACCTGAGCCGTCAGGTTGTTCGCCATCAGGTTCACGTTGTCCGTCAGGTCCTTCCACGTTCCGGCCACGCCTTTCACCTGCGCCTGACCGCCGAGTTTCCCCTCGGTACCGACCTCGCGCGCCACGCGCGTCACCTCGGCCGCGAAGCTGTTGAGCTGGTCAACCATCGTGTTGATCGTGTTTTTCAGGTCCAGAAT
>JACCSL010000528.1 GCA_013812995.1 Ardenticatenales bacterium
AGTGGCGGCGCGGCCACACCCCCGGCCGCGCCGCCACAGGCGGATGAAGGCGAATGGTCGCTGCTGGATGAGTTGGACTCGGATGGCCTGACCACAGGAGCTTCCACTTGGGAGCAGGCGTCCCCCAGCACGGATACCCGAATGCCAGAAACTGGTGGCGCGCTGGATGACGATCTTTGGAGTTTTCTGGAAGAGGGAGGTGCGCCCCCCGCACAACCCTCCCGCTCTGGAGGATCGTCATCGGGCGGTGCATCAGCCTATCCCGCCGCGACGAGCGAGGCCGAGCTATGGCAGCAGTCGGAGACGTTCATTGGTCCGATGGCTGGGGGCGGAGCAGCCGCCACCGCCGCGTCGATGGGCAGGGGCGATATCCCGGCAGACAGCGACCCAATGGTCTCTGAGGGGGAGGACGAGATGGGAGGCGTGCCGGAACGAGGCGCATTCTCCTTCATGGATGTGCCCCCGTCCGCCGCCGCGACCATCCCGGTACGAAACTCCTTCGCGCCTCTAGCCGCTGAGCAAATCCTGGAAGTGGTTGGCGCGCCACCGCAGAGTGCGAAGAAGGAGGACAAAAAGGGGAAAGAGGACAAAAAGGAGAAAAAGGAGAAGGAGAGCAGCCCCAGAAGCGAGGGCGGAAGCCGCGCGATGGGGTGTCTGCGCTCGGTGTTGGTGACGGGCGTGGTGCTGGCGCTCTTGGCCGCGCTTGTCTTATTTGCCCCAACAAGCGTGACCAGCAACCTCCCGGCCCCCGCAGCTACAGGAGTGGCAGAGGCCCAAATTTATGCCTCAGCTTTCTTCCCTCCAGATCCCATTCCCCTCCCCGACTGGGTGGAACAGGCGCAGACGGCGCGCTATGGCAACGACCGCACGCAGGCCGAAACTCTTCTGCGCGAGGGACTGAGCCGCGAGCCTCAGAATGTGAGCGGGCTGGTAACCCTTAGCGCCTTGAAGTTGGAGCAACCAGGGGGCGATCAGGAGGCTCTTACCCTGGCGCAACAGGCATTGGATGCAGCCACCAACGTGGAGGATCGCACACTGGCTGCCGAGGCATTTGTCTGGGCGATGGACCGTCAGCCTGCACCAGATGTGGGGAATGCGATGGCACGCGCCGACCAGGCGGTGTTCGATACACCCCGCAACCCTCATGCCTATTGGGCACGGGCGATTGCTACCGCCATGAATGGGGAGGTCGATTTTGCTACGAAGGCCGCCTCTCTGGCGACGGCGCTGGCGCATACTTCGGAAAAAGCAGAGAATGTTGCAAAGAATGCCCGGTTTTACGCTCGAATTGGCGAGTCGGAGAGCGCCGCGCTCTACTATCAGGCCGCCCTGGAGGAGTATGACTATGTTCCCTGGCGTGTCGAGTTGGTGCGTCTCCTGCGCACTCTGGAGCGGGGGGACGAAGCCCAGATTCACCTCGACCATCTGCGAGAGATTGCTCCTGATGATCCCGCTGTGCAGGGGCTCGGTCAGTAATTCGACAACGAAAGAAAGAGGCCCGTCCACTGGACGGGCCTCTTTCTTTATCCTACTTTTCAAGTCCTCACGGACTGATATTGATGCTGTCGGATGCCACCCAGCCGATTTTTTCCACGACATCCGCTGAGATAAAGGTGTCGAGGAGCAACTCGCCCGTTCGGGCATTGAAGAGCAGGAGTTCTGCGGCGATCTCCTTCGACCCGTCTGGTTTGGCGACCGTTCCCGCAGGGATTGTCGTTGGTGGTACCCAGACCGAGACCATCCAGATGGGTTGATCCGCTGCGATAGCTGTTCCGTCAAACAACTCCGGGAAGTGCTTGCGAGCCGTCTCACCCCATAGAAGTCGTGGCATTGCTGTATTGATGTCCCCGGTGGGGGCTGCCTGCGCAGCGCGCGCAAGAGCGGCCTCGGATGTCGCCAGCCCGGTCACAGGTGCTGGTGTTGGCGCTGCCACCTCGTTCATGGCATAGATGACCATTCGCCGCACCCCGAAGCGTCGCGCTTCTGCGTAGGTGGATACCCGAATGTCAATATGCGCTCGCCCCCCAATCCATCCATCGCGCGGGGTGTCATCACAGCGAAGAACCCCATAACCCGGCACCTCCAGCACCTTGTTCCGCCAGGTGACAGGGCAGGCCATCCCTGCCGAATAGACGTTCCCCCCCCACCGCAGCGGACCACAGGGGTGCATGGGGTTGCGGGGGTGCGCCTCGCAGGTGTAGGCGGTGGCATGGACCTCGTAAGCGACCCGCTCTGTCTGGCTGGCGGAGCGCTGTGGCGCGGCCAACCAGAAGAGCGCCGCTCCAAGAAGGGCGATGACCAGAATATTTAATTTCATGACTTGCTCCTAAAATCCAACCTGCCGGAGCAATACGAGCCGTTAAAGAATGAAGAGGAAACGATGCCTCGGTATCCGGCAGGTTGTTCTTTTGGGAGACGCGCTATATGTGGGCATAGCGCGCCTGTAGCCGGAAACCCAACGGATGTCCGGTTTATTGAGTGGCGCGATGCCCCACACTGCTGTATCTATTTTTCAAGGTTCTGCTAGCCACTCAACAATATACAAAAAGATGTCTTCGAGAGACACGAGGAGGCATTCTATGGGTTTCGTAGGAAAAGTCCAATTAGCCTA
>JACCSL010000568.1 GCA_013812995.1 Ardenticatenales bacterium
GGGCAAAAACGACGTCAGCCTTGCAAACGGCTGGCGAGGCTGTTATTCTGATACTGCAAAACATGCCCCGGCCGTTCGCCACCCCATCCTCCCAGAAAGTGACTCCTCATGCGCTACACTATCCTTCTCTTGATTGCCCTGATCCTTGGCAGTTCGTCCTGCGCCCCATCAGGCCAAGGGACGACGACCCTGCCGGAGCCAGCGGCAACGGTCGTTGAACCTCTGGCGACATTGTCCGTGTCGTTGCCCGTTGCCATGTCCGACGCAACGGTGGGAGGCGAACCGGGGAACCCCACCGGACACCCACGGCTCTGGCTCACGCCAGACATTGTGACACGACTCCAGGGGTGGGCGACGCCCGGCAATCCGATTTACGCTGAGGGACTTCAGCCGCTGGTAGAGCGTGCCAAATCCGACATGGACGCGGGCGTGGTGATCGCCCAGGATTGTGGGCAGCGCGCCTATAACGACTATATCAGCGAAGCTTACGCAGAGTTATTCGCGTTTATGTCATTGATCGACCCCAATCCTACCAATCGCGCTGATTATGCGGCCCGCGCCCGCACCCTACTGATGCATGTGATGAACGCCGCCGCTCAGGGACCGGCGAGCGAGGCGGAGCGCACGCATCGCTGCCCAGGCGACCCCGATACCCCGGTGTACCCGCCCTTCCGCGACCCGGCCTTCTTTACGGAGGATTCCGACCGTCTGCGCTGGTATGGCGAGGCGTTCCCGCTCACCGTTGACTGGATTTATAGCAGCCTGACCGCTGCGGACAAGGCAACGATTAACACCGTCTTCACACGGTGGGGCAATGAAATCATCACCCGTGGCTACCATCACCCTGAGCCGATTGGAGTCCTGCGTAGCCCCCAACTGATCAATGATCGGTTGCAGGTGCGCTGGTCGGGAAACAACTACTATGCCGCGCACATGCGAAATCTGTGCATGATGTCGATGGCTATGGACCCGGCAGATTCCAGCGCGGAATTGGAGGGCTACCTCCAAAATGCGACCGGGGCATGGCTTTACATCTTCGACAACATGAGCCGCACCGAGGCGCAGGGTGGCCTGTTACCAGAAGGGTTCGAGTACAGCCCGCAGACGGCCAGCTACGTCATTCAGTTTCTCCTTGCGCTACGAACCGCCGGGCAGGCCAACCCGACCCTGTATGGCTCTGAGGTCGTGCTGGACAACAACCCCTTCTGGGATGAGTTTATTGCCTCCTACCTTCACTCGCTCAGCCCGGACACTGAGCCATCGGATGTCGGCCCGGAATATCAGCCTGCCTGGTATGGGGATGCCCAACGCTACCATCTCAGCGACTTCATTGATTCCTTCGGCGCGTTGGGGGCCTATGATCAGATCGCGGGCAACACGACGCGCCTGAACACCCTCCGCTGGCTCCAGACCCACACCGCTCCAGGCGGCGAAGGGAACCTGGTGGAGCGCGTGCGAGGGGCGGACTATTTCCGCTCCGCCATTCTCTACTTCATGTTGTTAGACCCCGCGGCTGCCCCGCCCACGGACCCGCGCCCAGCGATGGCCACCGACTATGTTGCGCCGGGAATGCAGCGCCTTTTCAGCCGCACGGATTGGGGCACAGATGCCCGATGGCTCACCTACGCCCTCAGCTGGAATGAGATTGACCACCAGCAGGCGGATGGCAACCACATCGAGTTCTACCGCAATGGGGAGTGGCTGACCAAAGCACGCACGGGGTATGCCAACATCGCCGAGGGCATTGCCAGCTCTGAGTTCCGCAACACGCTCACGATTCAGAATGCCCGCCCTGATCGTGATGCCACGGACTGGCGGATCGATCTGTGGCAGCGCGGCTCGCAGTGGAACTATGTGTCCTCTGGCAATCCCAGCGAACTCCTCAACAGCTTTAGCACCGATTACACCTACGCCGCTGGCGATGCAACCAACCTTTACAATTCGATCTCCGAAAATGTGACTGAGGTGGAGCACGCCAGTCGCGCCTTCGTGTGGCTGAAGCCGGACATCATCGTGGTTTACGACCGGGCTGAGGCACCCGTTGGGCGATTTAAGCGGGTGTGGTGGCAATTCCCCACCGTACCCACCATCAGCGGACAGCGCACGAGGATGGCAACGGCAACGGGCCAACAGTTGTTCATCACCACGCTACTCCCGGTAGGCGCAACGATGCGCGTGGCGAACCCGGCGAATGACAATGTGGGGGAAACGGTGGCTACCGATGAACCCATGACCCAACGGATAAGCGTTGAGGCCCCCGATGGGAGCAGCGCGCGCTTCCTGCATGTCATGGAGGGCGCAGACGCGGGCCGCTCCGCGCAGGCAACAACGCTCATCCGCAGCAGCGCGGGGAATTCCTTTGAGGGGGCACTGGTGAATGGCACCGTGGTTCTCTTCCCGGTGGATGCCGCGCAAGCCTTCAGCAGCGTGACCTACCTGGCCCCGGCAACGACTGCCCGCCACATCATCACCGGACTGGCCCCCAATACCGCCTACACCGCAACCATCAGCCCCGCGTCAGGAGGTATCACCGTTACCATTCAGCCCGGCGGCACCACCCAGAGCGATAGTGCGGGGCTTTTCCTCTTTTCACCAGAACCGTGAGGACAGGCGGGCGGGGCGGCCCGCCAGGAGGAATTTATGAACCGACCTTGTCAGTCAATACCATACCGTTCCAGAACGGGGGCGAGCAATTGCTGGGCAAAATCGTTAAGGTAGGCGCTGATCTCGTGGGGGAAGATCAGATACTCGTCACGCTTGGGTGGGGCAATGCGGACACCATGCACCTGAACCAGGGTTCGAGCCGCGTCGTGGCACTGGTTCAGGTAGGCACGGGCCAGGCTGCGGCCAGGGCACCAGACCTCGTATTTCGCCTGGACGGTTTTGCCTGAGCTGTCCTTGCGGAAACTATCGTGGACATCGACGAAGGCAAGGATATCCGGCTGGGTCAACTCCACGTTCGCCAGCGCCTCCTCCAGCAGCCGCGCGCCGTAGATGCGGATCAGGTCGCGGAAACCCTCGCCACCTGCCACGCGGAAAATCGCGTCGAGAATCGCGGCCTCGCCGGGGTGGGCGGCAACGAAGTCGCGCAGCAAGTCCTCAGTGCTCCGGAGCATCGCCAGGACGAAGTAGGGCGCGGTGTGGTGCAGGTACTGCTGGACGATTCGCTCGGCCAGGGGCGCAGCCCCCTCCTTACCAGAGACAAAGTTTTTCAAAGCAGCCAACGCTTCCATCATGTACGACTCTTGCTCCTCCGTGAAGGCGGATTCCACCGCGTAGACATCCACCCCGCCAAAAAGCCTCGCCCCCTCAACGCCCAACCGCCGAACATACAGGGGCGTGGCCTCCGGGCGGTCGTGGCCGCCGCGCTTGACGCTCGCCCCGTTGAACCTGCGCCGGATTCCTGCAAACAGAGCGTAGGTATGTTGTAAATGGCTCCGAGTCGCGTCATCCGGACTATCGGTCATTGCTCTGTCCTTTCGCGGGTATCAGGCATGTGACTTACTGGGGAGGTCGGATGACAACAGAACTAACTCATCAACGGGGATGAACGCGCTCTAAGCCTGAATGCCTATGTCCTCAGATCCTTGATCATCGAAGCCTGGAAACCAATAAGTTATCGAAGGAAATAGCTACGGTACCTTCAGTTCGTGCGCCAGTCACCATTGCAATACCACCTTCATCAAAATCGCTATTTGCTATAGTCGTCAAATACTCATCATTCACATAAAACTGAATATCGTCACCCTTTGATACAATCTCAATCTTATTTATCTGCCCTTGTTTAACCTTAATGGCATCTGATGAAATCCAATCGCTTTCTTCCGTCCATTTCCCCTTTATACGCTTTTTAACAGAGAAAGAGCCCTCACTGGATATTAGAAAAGCATAATAGTTGTCTGGGTCTTGGTAGAACGCCAGAATTCCATATTGCTCTT
>JACCSL010000584.1 GCA_013812995.1 Ardenticatenales bacterium
CAATACATCTTTGAAAACCACTTGCGCTGTAGCGTCATGGCTCGCTATGCCAATGTGGTGATTGACTTCTACGCCAGCGTTGGCGAGGAGGGTGGGCTTACCTCAGAGCATTTCCAACAGCTGTTGCTGAAGATGGACCAAAGAGCTGTCGCAGCGTTGGCAACGCGGCCGTGAGTTAGAGCTATGACGCACGGCTTTTTCCCTCCAGAACGTGCTGCTGACTCCCGTTGCTGTCCGGGGTGCGGTTGTGGAAATAGATGGTGCGGCTGGGGAAGGGGAAGCCCATGCCATTGCTCGTCAATGCTTCCTTGATCGCTGTCAGGACTCTGTCCTGCACATGGACCACATCGTTGCGCATCGAGAGGGTCCACCAGCGCGCGCGAAACACCGTCTGATCCCCGATGTGAAAGGGCTCTGTGAACAAGATGAGCAGCCCCGCCAGGAAGTTTTGCAGGATGTCCCGGAAGGCAAAGCCGATGGCAACGCTGCCCACACCCAGGGTCCCAATCAGCGCCGAGGGCTGAAAATCTGGCAGAACAATCATCAGCGCGACGAGAATCCCGGCCAGGATCGTAGCATAGCAGGCCAGCCGTCCGAAGACCTTTCCCCCATGCCGGGAGCGTCGGGAGCGGTTCATTAGCCGCTCAATTCCCTCCCCCACCCAGCGAGACGCAAAATAGAACAGGAGAAAAGCAACCAGCCCTAGCCCGATGTTGGGCAGTTGCCGGATGAGCCCATTCAGTAGATCCTCTGCTTTTTCCCAGGCCAGACCAAGGTCGATTTCCATAGCCACTCCCTGTTTTTATCCTTTGGAGAACAGGGCAAACTCCGTGCCAGGAGTGCTAGCGCCCCTGCCACCAATCTTTCTCCGCCCGTGGGTCCATGAAGGAGCCCGTGTCGCGCACCACGACCTTGATCTCGCCGGTGAGTGCCCGTCCGAAGGGCTCTGCACCGCGTAGCGCGGGCAGGACAGCGCGTCCCTCCTGGTCCAGCCGCTGGTAGAGCGCCAACAGAGCGGGATCGACGCAGACATGCTCTAGCTGGATGGCATAGCCGTAGAGCATGTTGTCCTCCCGTGTATATTTGAACGTGATCTGGCTCTCGCTGGCGTACAGCACCATGACCTCAAACTCGCCCCCGATGTCCCCGCCCGGCCGATCCGGCACATGCAGCACCTCACCAGGGACCGTCTTGAAGCTGGTCACCGTCACGTTCGGCTCCTCGATGGGGCCGCCCGCGCAGTTACAGGCCCAGTTCCACGTTTTCATCTTGTACAGTTGCAGTATCTCCGGCACGCGGCGGTCGGTAAAGAGGGTCTGGAGGCGCGGCGCGTACGGATCAATTTCCCCCGGATAGTCCCAGAGCGAGAGATAGTGCTGTGTCGGTTCGTAGCCACGCAGCGCGAGGTTGATCTCGGGGTCCTCGTGCGGCGGCTTGATGCTCGGCGACCCAATGATACCCAGGTTGTCAAAGTGACCGTTGCCCACCGCGCAGGCCGGGTTGCCGGGAATGGTGGTTCTCTGCACGCGTGTGGCGACCGCCACCGCGCCCGTTGATGCACTGGGCGCGGTGATGGCATCCCCGGTTCCCACCCCCGGAAAGCCGGGGGCAGGCGGCGCGGGGGCAATCGCTGGCTCTTCGGGGCGCTCCGGGGCAGGCACCGAGAAGATGTACAGGGCATTGACGTCGCCCTCGGCAAATACATTGCCCGCTTCCAACTTCATCCACCCGTTGCGCCCCTCCATGCAGCAGACTAGCCACCACACGCCATCCGCCGTGCGCCCGGAGACAACCAGGGGGGTTCCGAAAGGCACAGTCCCCTGCTTCTCATACCAATCGCCCGGCCCGTGGTACAGCGTGAGTTCCGTGACCTGGACGCGGAAACGGACGCTATGAGTGTCCTCCGCGTTGGTTTCCGGCAGGCTCACCGGTGTTTCGCTGGGGGCAGAGGGTGCTGGCGCGGCGGTGGGTTCCGTGGGAACAGGCGGGCCAGGGGTAAACGTCACTGTGGCGACAGCGGTGAACGTGGGCTTCAACCTTGGGTTGATCGTCGGGGTACTCTGCACCTCAGGGAGAGCCAGAGCCTCCTCGCCAGGCTGGGTCGTGGGGCGGCTTTCCTCGCCATCGACGAAGGAAAGGAGCACACCCGCTGCAATGCCCAGGGCCATCAGGCAGGCTCCAATTATCATGTAGAAACCCATCGGGAAGTCACGCCGTGGCTTTGGCTCCATTGTCATCAACTTTCCTTAAAGTAGCCAGGGGCTGGTTGAACGATAAAACGTAAAACGTAACTGGTTCTGATGGAATTTGTGGTGAGTCCAAAGGCGCTGAGCAATGGCCCTCTCCCCCGGCCTGCGGCCGCCCCCTCTCCTGACGTCGGGAGAGGGGGCAGACCCTTTCCGTGCCCCTCTCCCGATTTCGGGAGAGGGTGGGTTCCCTCTGGGTATGAGCGAAGCGACGTGGGGGTGAGGGCGCGCATGGCACGCTTCCCCTCTTCCATACCACAAATTCCGTCAGAAGCAGAAACGCAAAACGTAATACGACACTCTTTGGAACTGACGATTGACTTACTCAGACATCGTTATCGTAATCGTAATCGCGGATCGTAATCGTCCGTTGTCGTACCGCGACCGGAGAACGGACGATGACGATTACGACTCGCGACAGCGATTTGTCCGGCTTGTTTTTTAACCAGTCTTTAACGATGAATGCCACTTTTCCTTCGTCTTATTACCCTCGACTTTTGCAGCAGCACGTTGACAACTAAAGAGAGGTAAAACGGAGATGCAGGGCGGAAAAAGGGTACAATCTAGTCAACGCAAATGACTGGAGGTGTCAAAATGATTCGGGTGTGTTTCAAATGAGTTGAGAGTCAAAACCAAGTCCTGTAGAGTAAGGTCGCTACAACCACGCAGAGGAGGCGGCGATGACTCTCAACTCACAGGGGATTATACAGGAAGTGCGGCAGGAATTTGAAGTTATCTTGAGCTATGTGACGGGGGAGGAGGCCCAGCAGGCGCGGGCGGATGAAATCGAACGGGTATAGTTGAGCGTGGTCATAAATCAAGCCGCCCGGAGGAGGGGCTTGATACCGACGCCAATGGGTAAACGATGGTGGGCTTGATAGAGCAAGACAAGTTGGTAAAGCAGAACAGCATCCAAAACAAAGAGTTGGGTGCGAGGTAGACCCCGCACAGGCACTTGCCCCTGCCACTCAAAGATGTTTTTGAAGAGCCCATTGAAGGGCTCAATCGCCTGGGAGCGGAGCTGATGGA
>JACCSL010000596.1 GCA_013812995.1 Ardenticatenales bacterium
CGACTCCGCCAGGCCAATCAATCGGAGTCCGTGGTGAACATGGGCCGCAAGCTGCGCCAACTGATCGACGAGTATGCCAACGCGGTACGGGAAGGGCAGTTGCCCGCGCCCCCGCCATTCGCCAACAGCAGCTTCGTTCGTCTGGGAACCGCCCATGACCCTCTCCCGCTTCTCGAACAAATCACCCAGCCCGTGCTGGTGATTCTTGGCGAGTCAGACGCGATTGTTCCAACCGGGCACAGTGCGCTGCTCTTTGACCGGGCCTTCAAGCAGGCGGGAAATCAGGATTACACCATTTTGCT
The DNA here is from genome assembly GCA_013812995.1 of Ardenticatenales bacterium. GTDB lineage: Bacteria > Chloroflexota > Anaerolineae > Ardenticatenales > Ardenticatenaceae > JACCSL01. The sequence goes on from JACCSL010000596.1 coordinate 303, forward strand.
CTATCCTCACGCCAATCATGCCATCCAGGTTCCAGTGGCAGCTGCTCAGGGCGAGAACGAGTTCGAGTTTGTGGAGGGCTACCACGACACCCTCTCAACGTGGGTGGTGGCCCACGGACGCGGCACGGGCTCGACGGGGCACGGGATTCAGGGAAATACCATTGATCAATCCGCTGCCTTCAGCGAGGCGGGCATCTATGGGAGATTGCCCTGGTATGGCGGGGCAGCCACCCAATTGACCCTGCTGCTATTATTCAGTCTGGTCTTCTCATCTGCCTGTCTCATCTTGCCCATCAATGCCCTGCGCGGACCGCAGCGGGGGCGCAGTGCTACTGCGCTCCCGCTGGGGATGAGTCTGCTGAATCTGATCCTCCTGGGCGCTTTCGTTGTGCTGGCCGCTGAGTTGCTTCTGGGCAGCACCGATCTGACACTCTCGCCCCTGTTTGTCCTCTTCCCCCTGCTCACCCTCCTCTCGGCCGTCCTGGCAATGGGAATGATCGTTCAGGGCTTCTCTCTCTGGAAAAATCGTCGAGGATCCTGGACCGGGCGGGTGTATTTCTCGATTCTCACAGGGAGTGCGTTGCTTTTTGTACCATTTCTGCTCTATTGGAATTTCCCAGGGTTGTCGATGTGAGTCCTGAGACAACGCAGAAGGAGTGCTGTCTATGCCTCTCTTGCTACGAACCAAAATAGTTGCCACCATTGGACCTGCCTCGCGCTCGCCCGAGATGCTGGAGCAGTTGATGGAGGCAGGAATCGATGTGGTGCGGCTGAATTTCTCCCACGGAGATCATACCATCCACGCCGAGAGCATCGAGCGGGTCCGCGCCGCCAGCGCCAAGGTGGGGCAGCCCGTTGCCATCCTGGGTGACCTCCAGGGCCCGAAGCTGCGCGTCGGGCAGATGAGCGGCGAGGGCGTCGTGATTACTCCCGGTCAAAAGCTGACCCTGACCACCGAGAAGGATGTGATTGGGCAGGGCAGCCTGATTCCTGTGCAGTACGAGGGGCTACCCCAGGCCCTCGACCCCGGCGACCGCATCCTGTTGGACGATGGGCTGCTGGAGATGCTGGTGCTGGACACCACGCAGACCACCGTCTCCATCGAGGTCGTCATCGGCGGGGTGCTGGGGAGCAACAAGGGGCTGAATCTGCCGCGTGCCTCGCTCGCCATCTCGGCCATCACGGAGAAGGACCGGGCAGACCTGCTCTTCGCCCTGGAGCACCAGATCGACTGGATCGCCCTCTCCTTCGTGCGCGAGGCGGCTGAGGTGCTGGAACTGCGGCGGCTGATTCGCGGGGCCAGCGCCTTTAGCCGTCCGGTGCCGATCGTCGCCAAGATCGAGAAGCCGGAGGCGGTGATCAACATCGACGCGATCATCGCGGCCTCCGATGCCATCATGGTGGCGCGCGGCGACCTTGCCATCGAGACCTCCTCCGAGGAGGTGCCGATGATCCAGAAGATGATTATCCGCAAGTGCAACCGCGCCGGGGTGCCGGTCATCACCGCCACGCAGATGCTCGACTCGATGATCCGCAACCCGCGCCCCACCCGCGCCGAGGCCAGCGATGTCGCCAACGCCATCCTCGATGGCACGGACGCGATTATGTTAAGTGGTGAGACCGCCTCTGGGGCCTACCCGCTCCGCACCGTGCAGATGATGCACGGCATCGCCGAGCGGGCCGAGGCCGTGATGGTCGCGGGCGGACTGCGCCAGTACGAGGTCGAGGATATTCCCGGCGTGGCGGCGGTGGTCGCCCACTCGACGGTCGAGACCGCCTTTGATCTCGGTGCCTCCGCCATCATCACCCCGACGATGAGCGGCTCCACCGCGCGCCTTATCTCCAAGTATCGCCCCGCGATGCCCATCATCGCGACCACCCCCAGCCCGCTCGTGCAGCGCCAACTCTCACTCTACTGGGGCGTTATTCCCCTGCTCGCGCGGCGCACGGAAAGCACCGATGAGATGATTGACGCCTCTGTGCGGACGGCCCTGGCGAATGGCCTCATCCATGAGGGGGACACGGTGGTGATCACGGCGGGGACGGCGGGCAGCCCGTCGGGCAGCACCGACCTGATGAAGGTGCAGGTCATCAAGCGCATCATCGGCAAGGGGGTGGGCATCGGCAACCAGACAGTGGCCGGGCGGGTACGACTTCTCCAGACACCCATCGACCCCTATCTTGATGTCGAATCGGACGAGATTCTTGTCACGGATCGAACCGACCGCTCCTTTGTCAACGTCGCCCAACGTGCGGCGGGGCTGGTCACAGCGCAACCCGGCCTGAACTCCCACGCGGCCATCCTGGCGGTCGAGCTGGGTATCCCGACCATCGTGGGGGTGGATAACGCGCTGGAGGCACTCAAGGAGGGGCAACTCATCACCCTGGACACGCGCCAGGGCCTCATCCTTGAGGGGCGCTCCGCACAGGGATGAGAGGCGCGGCGCTCCTCCTGCTTCTCCTGCTGCTTCTGGGGGCCTGCGGCGCGCGGCCCACGCCCGCGCCCACGCCCCCTGCGCCCTTCACGCTGGAGGCAGCCACGGCAACCGCAGA
>JACCSL010000600.1 GCA_013812995.1 Ardenticatenales bacterium
CCGCCCTTCTACTATGCGGAGGGCGGCATCGCGAACAAGATTCGCCTCCTGCTTGGCACGCCCCGGGACCGACTGGAGCTTTTCCAGAAGGCCAACTGGACGACGATCTTCCAGTGGCTTGACGAGACGCAGTCCTTCCAGCTCTCGGAGCGGCAGAAGGAGTCGGTGCTGCTGGCGCTCACCCGCAAGGTCGCGATCCTGACCGGTGGCCCCGGCACCGGGAAAAGCACCGTGACCGGGACGATTCTCAAGCTGTTGAAAACCAAGGGCAAGAGTGTGTTACTGGCCGCCCCGACGGGCCGCGCGGCGAAACGGCTCAGCGAGGCAACGGGGCAGCCTGCGCAGACAATCCACCGACTGCTGGAGTTCAATTCCTTCAGTGGCCAGCAGTTCCTGCGCGACCGCACCAACCCGCTCGACGCGGATCTCATCATCGTGGATGAGGCGTCTATGATGGATACGCTGCTGATGAACCATCTGCTCAAGGCGGTGGAAGCGGGCACCCACCTGCTGCTCGTCGGCGATGTGGACCAGCTACCCAGCGTCGGGGCGGGCAACGTGCTGCGCGACATGATTGCCAGCGAGGTCGTGCCCACCGTGCGCCTGGACACGATCTATCGTCAGGCCGCAGGCTCCTACATCATCGTGAACGTCCACCGCATCAACGAGGGCGAGTTTCCGCTTTTCCCCAAGGATGCGCAGGATTTCTACTTTTTCTCAGAGGAATCGCCGGAGGGAGCCGCGACACTCATTCTGGACATCGTCAGCCGCCGCATCCCGCACAAGTTCGGCTACTCGGCGGACACGGATATCCAGGTGCTCAGCCCCATGCATCGCGGGGCCGTGGGCGTCGCCGCGCTGAACGAGGCGCTGCAACTGGCGTTGAATCCCTCTGCTCCGGGCCGCGCCGAGATCAAGCAGGGGCATCGCCTCTTCCGCGAGGGTGACCGGGTGATGCAGATTCGCAACAATTATGACAAGTCCGTCTTCAATGGCGACATGGGGCGACTGCTCAAGCTCGATCTGGAGGAATCAGTCGCGCTCGTGGACTTCGATGGGCAGGTTGTGGACTACGAGTTTTACCAACTGGATCAGCTCGTCCATGCCTACGCCGTATCGGTCCACAAAAGCCAGGGCAGCGAGTACCCGGTGGTAGTCATCCCGCTGCTCACGCAGCACTACATGATGCTCCAGCGCAATCTGCTCTACACAGGTATCACCCGCGCCCGCCAGATGGTGGTGCTGGTGGGCAGCAAGCGCGCCGTGGCGATGGCGGTCAAGAATAATCGGATTGCGTCGCGCAACACCAACCTCGCCCAGCGCCTCGCCGCCGACCCCGAGGGGCTGGACGGGATTGAGCTTTACGCCCTGGGGCGGTGAGTTTCCGTCGCACTACCTGTGTATCATGGACTTCCCATTGATACCCCAAGGAGCCGGCGATGCGCTACGGTGTAACTTTTCCCTATTTCGAGGCACGGGATCTGGCGGAATTGTCCCACGAGGCCGAGGAGAGTGGTTGGGATGGCGTCTTTGTCTGGGATGCCATCTGGGGCTTCGATGTGTGGGTAGCGCTCGGGGCCGCCGCGATGCGCACGGAGCGCGTCCGTCTGGGGCCGATGCTCACCCCGCCTTCGCGTCGCCGCCCCTGGAAGCTCGCCAGCGAGGTGGCAACGCTGGACCGTCTCTCCAACGGGCGGGTAATTCTTTCGGTGGGGCTGGGCGCTCCCGAGGTGGGATTCGACAAGGTCGGCGAGGAGACAGATCGTAAAGTGCGCGCACAGCTGCTGGACGAAAGCCTGGAGATTATCACGGGCCTCTGGAGCGGTAAGCCCTTCAGCTACAGCGGCCAACACTACCAGATTCAGGACGTCACCTTCGACCCGCCTCCCATCCAGACACCGCGTGTACCCATCTGGGTGGCAGCGGGCTGGCCGCGCGAAAAATCCATGCAGCGCGCGGTCAAATACGAGGGTGTCCTGCCGCTGAAGATCAACCCGGAGGGAGGCCATGCCCCGTTCAATACGGATGGCACACATGGCAACATGAACCCCGACGATATCCGCGCCATGCGTGAGTATGTAGAGCAGCGCCGGGAGCAGGGCACCCCTTATGACATCGTGATGGAGGGCGAGACGCCGGGCGATGATGCAGAAAAGGCGCGCGCCATCATCCAGCCGTATCAGGAGGCGGGCTGCACCTGGTGGCTGGAGAATGTATGGCAGACGCCCTGGGAGCAAGGTGGCGTCGAGGGCATCCGCGCTCGCATCCGCCAGGGGCCACCCCGAGATGACTGATCCCCTCCCCCATCAAGTTGCATTGTCATAGACGAGGCGCAGTTCAAGCTCACATTGAATGGAGGGCATCAAGAGCGTTATGTAAAGGATGGATTATTTTGTGTAGATCCAACTCCCAGCGGCTTGACTGACATAATGCTCCACCAAAACCTCATCTTGCGCGACCAAAATGTATTCGGCCAGCGTGTCCAACTGCTGGTAAACCTGAAACTTTTCTGGTTCTGCTGGAATTTGTGGTGGAGTCATGGCTCTGCGTGGAGGCCCTC
>JACCSL010000614.1 GCA_013812995.1 Ardenticatenales bacterium
CCTGTGGAGGGAGGCCCTCTCCCCGGCTTTCAGCCGCCCCTCTCCCGATTTCGGGAGAGGGGACACTGAGCGAAGCGACGTGGGGGAGAGGGCCATGCTCGCAGAACCGCGACTTTTGAGAAGCCCTATCTATGATTCAGGAGCTTGTCAGAGGGATTGGAGGAGGGGTATAGTAATCACATCACACTGAAGGAGGAATTTTTGTCAGATCAGAGCCCGCTACCAAGCTATCAGGAAGTGGTGGCCCAGCACATTCGCCCTGGCTTATCGGGGGCACGCTATTATGAATTCCTTCTAGAAGCCCTGCATCAATCAACAGCCAGCGAGCAGGCAATGGAGGCTTTTCGCAAGTCGCTGACCCCGTTTGAGGAGAAGGATCTCACGTGGTGGGTTGACCGGATAATGGCCGAGTTCGAGCGCTATCAAGAGTTGGTCCGTCATACGATGGAGCAGGCCAAACAGCAGGGAATGGAGCCTGGAAGTAGCGACGGGACTCAGGAGGGTATCGCGCCTGCCTATATTTTGCGCGCGGCGGCCCCCCGTCTGAAGGCGCTATGGCAGGCTGTCGCCTCGGACCTGGAGATTGCCTATGCCTTTCATGGTCGTCCCAACGGCCCCGAGAAAGAGCAGATGAAGGCATGGGCCTCCAACTTGGCTCAAGTACATCGCGTGAAGCGCGCGCACGACTGGCAAACATTTCTTGATTCTCTGGGCTTTTATGGCCCCTCCACCGAGATGAAGATGGGACAAAATGATGAGGCACCCGACGCCCTGATCGAGAAGGTGGAGCAAGACGACGCGGCATCCGAGGACTTGATTGGGAAGGTGGAACAAGACGATGTGGCACTTGATGACCTGATTGCGCCAGACTGCGATCCAAGTCTTTAATTGCCAGCATGGCCAAATCGCTCCCCCCGCTCCAACGCTCTCCCGCTCCTCCGCTTTATCCCTTTACCGCTTTCGGGCTAGAATGCAGGCAGCGAAACGACTCCGAAACAACGGCGCGAGTCTCAGAGGACCTTGAGGAGAATGTGATGAAGGCAGTTGTCATGGCGGGAGGAGAGGGATCGCGGCTGCGGCCTCTCACACTGGGGCGGCCCAAGCCCATGATCCCCCTCGTCAACAAGCCCGTTCTGGGCCACATCTTGGACCTGCTGAAGCGTCACGACATCATCGACGTGGTCATCACCCTGCAATACCTGGCCGACCGCATCAAGGATTACTACGGGGATGGCTCCAATCTCGGGATGAATATCACCTACTCCGAGGAAAACACCCCGTTGGGCACCGCCGGGAGTGTCAAACGGGCCGCCCACCTGCTCGACGAGACCTTCCTCGTCATCTCCGGCGACGCGCTGACCGATTTCGACCTGAGCCGCGCCCTCTGCTTCCACAAAGAAAATCAGGCCGTTGCCACCCTCATGCTTGCCCGTGTGCAGAACCCCCTGGAGTATGGTGTCGTGCAGACGGACGAGTCGGGGCGCATTGAGCGTTTCTCCGAGAAGCCGAGCTGGTCCGAGGTGATGAGCGACACGGTGAATACTGGCATCTATGTGCTGGAGCCGGAGGTGCTGGCACGCATCGAACCCAATGTGGCCTGCGATTTCGGCCATGATCTCTTTCAGCAGATGCTGGAGGAGCGGCAGAAGGTTCTGGGCTTTGTCGGCGAGGGGTATTGGACGGACATTGGCCGTCTAGAGGAGTATGTCCGCGCCACGAATGATATCCTCTATGGCAAGGTCCAGGTCGAGCCGCTGGGCGAGCACATCGGCGGAGACATCTGGGTAGATGGCGATCGCGATATTGCGCCGGACGCCCAACTGTACGGCCCGATTTTCCTGGGCTCCGAGGTGAAGATCAAGGGCGGCGTGGTAATACGCGGCCCCGTGGTAATCCGGGATAATGTGGTGGTGGACACACGCGCCAACATTGAGCGCTCTATTATCTGGCGCAACTGCTACATCGGGGAGCGCGTGGAGGTGCGCGGCGCGCTCATTGGGCTGCAATGCTCCATCAAGGCGCGCGCGATGCTCTTCGAGGGCGTGGTCATCAGCGACAACACCGTGGTGCGCGAGAATGCGGTCATCCAGCCCAATGTGAAAATCTGGCCCCAGAAAGAGGTGGAGGCAGGTGCTACCGTCACCTCCAGCATTATTTGGGGCTCGCAGGGCAAGCGTAATCTCTTCGGGCGTTACGGGGTGACCGGGATGGTCAATGTGGAGTTGACACCTGATTTCTGTGCCAAGATCGGCGCGGCCTTTGGCTCGGTTCTGCCGAAGGGCGCAACGGTGGCGCTGAACCGCGAGGCGCATAACACACCGCGTGTTCTAAAGCGCGCCCTCCTGAGTGGCCTGCCCTCCGCTGGCATCCACGCACTGGACACCGCCACGCAGCCCATTCCCGTCGTGCGCTTCTACACGCGCGATTCGGAGAGCGGCGGCGGGCTGCATGTCCGCCTCTCCCCCTACGATAACCGTGTGGTAGACATCAAGTTCTTCGGCAGCGATGGCCTGGACCTCAGCCAGCGCGTGCAGCGCAACATCGAGACGATCTTTTTCCGGGAAGACTATCGGCGTGTGTACCTGGATGAGATTGGACAGATCGACTACCCTGACGATGTTGTACAGCGCTATCACCAGCGCTTCATGGCCTCGCTCCAGAGCGATCTCTGGCCGCTCCCCGAGGGGTATGATCTCGTGGTTATCGACTACGCCAATGCCTCAGCCGCGCTCGTCCTGCCCGACCTGCTGACCCAACTGCGCTGCGATGTGGTCGCCGTCAATACGTTGCTGGACCAGAATCTTCTCTTCCGCACCCGCCCACAGTGGGAGTCCGGCATGAGCCGGCTGGGCGCTATCACCCAAGCGTTGGCGGCCAACTTTGGCGTGCGGCTGGATGTGGGGGCGGAGCGCCTCTACTTAGCCGCCGATGATGGCAGCCTGATCTCTGATCTGGACGCGCTCATCGCGGTGACGCAACTGCTCTTCATGGTGCGGCCCGGCGCGATGGTGGGCGTGCCCGCGACCGCACCCCACATCCTGGACCATCTCGCCGAGCAGCATGGTGGCCAGATTCGCCGGCTGAAAATCGGCCAGAATGCCCACATGCGCGCGGCGACCACGGGCGAGTTCGCGATGATCGGCGACGAGCGCGGAGCCTTTATCTTCCCGGATTTCACCCCTTTTCCCGATGGCATGTTCGCGATTGCCAAGATTATGGAGATGACCGCTCAGGCCGAGCAGAGCCTCTCCGACATCTGGCGTGCCCGCTCGGCCTACCACCTGGCCCGCGCCCGGATTCCGTGCCGCTGGGAGGTCAAGGGGCGGGTCATGCGCCTGCTCCGCGAGCGGCTACGCAACGAGGAGAGCGACAGCGCGGAGGGCATCCAGATCGAGATGGGGGCGGAGTGGGTGTTGATCCTGCCCGATCCCGAGGAGCCCTTTTTCTGGGTCCATGCCGAGGGGGAGAGTCCGGAAAGCGCCAAGGAGCTGGTGGACAAATATCATTCATTGGTGAATGCCCTCATTCAGGAGTAAAGGCACCTACTTGTGACTTCCATTCGCTATCAATTCTCTGAGATTTCGCCAGAGAACACGATCTTCGCGATTCTTTCCTTCGAGGGACCGGACCGTTACGCGCTAGCGGGCGGGTTGGGGGTGCGCGTCAGCGAGCTCTCCGAGGCGTTGGCCCAGGCAGGCTTCGAGACCCATCTCTTTTTCGTCGGGTCCCCGGACCGACCGGAGCATGAGACTGACAATGAGGAGCGGCGACATCTCTGGCGCTGCTGCCAGGGCGTATCGGCGCGCTACACGGCGGGCGTCTACCAGGGGGAGGACGAGAAGCGAGACGAGTTCAACCGCACGCTTCCGCCCCTGCTGCTCAGCCAGATTGCGCGCCCCGCCGAGCAGGCGGGGAAGCTCCTCGTCATTCTCGGCGAGGATTGGCATACGGCCGAGGCGATGTGCAACATGAGCGACCTGCTCTACTGGCAGGGGCTGCGGAGCCATGCCATTCTACTCTGGAACGCCAACAGCATCTTTGGCTTCGAGCGCATTGACTGGACGCGCCTACAGGTCGCTACCCGCATCACGACAGTGAGCCGCTACATGAAGCGGGTTCTCTGGGCGCAGGGGGTCAATGCCCTGGTGATTCACAACGGCATCCCGGATCGCCACCTTGAAACTGTTCCCATCGAGCCCGTCCACCAGCTTCGCACAATCCTCGCGGACCGCCTCATCCTCACCAAATTCGCCCGCTTCGACCCGGACAAGAACTGGATTCCAGCGGTGCAGGCCGTCGCGCGACTGCGGGCGCTGGGTCACCAGCCGCTTCTCATCATGCGGGGCGGGATCGAGGCCTATGGGATGAAGGTCTTCGCTGAGATCACCAATCTAGGACTGCGCCAGGAAAACATCATGTTGGAGCAGCCCACCGTCGAGGAGTTTCTGGCGGACATCCAGTGTGCTCAGGGCGAGGCAGATGTGCTCTTCTGCCGCTTCTTCGTGCCGGAGACGATCCAGCGCGTGCTCTATCGCGCCAGCCATGCAGTGCTCGCTAACAGCAGTCATGAACCCTTCGGTCTGGTGGGTCTGGAAGTCATGGCCGCGCAGGGGCTGGCCTTCGTCGGCTCCACGGGTGAGGATTATGCTCAGCATCTCCTCAACGCCATCTCGATGGATACCAATGACCCCAACGAGATCGTTGGCAACCTGCTCTACCTTCAGCATCACACCCGTGTCGCCGAGGAACTGCGGCGTATCGGGCGCATCACGGCGCGCTTCTATGTGTGGCCCCGTATCATCGGAAAGCTGGTAAGTAAGCTACAATATCTCCTGATGACGGGCGGCATAAGTTGGCCCCGAAAGGACATCGGACCTTGAGACTTCCCTTGCTTTTCTTGCTTCTGCTCCTCCTGACCGCGTGCGGAGACGCAGTCGAAATCCAAAGTCCATCCGTGGCAACCATCGACCCCGTCGTGGGGGAGGGCATCGTGCAGGTCGATGCGCCTGCTCCTACCTTCCGCCTCCCCACCACAAGTGGCGGCGTCGTGGAGCTGGAATCCCTGCGTGGCAAGGTGGTCATCGTCAATTTCTGGGCGACCTGGTGCGGTCCCTGCCGCGTGGAGATGCCTGAGTTGCAGGCGGTCTACGAGGCGCATCGGGACGCGGGGCTGGAAATCATCGCGGTCGAGGCACAGTCCAGCGGGAGCGCGGAGGAGTCCACTACCTTCCTGCAAGAAGCGGGCGTTACCTTCCCGTCCGTCCGCGACGAGGAGGGGCTGATGGAACTGCACTACATCCGCCGCCCGGCCTGGCCAACCACGGTGATTATCGACCAGGAAGGCATCGTTCGCTTTGTTCAGCTTGGGGCGACGACGCGCGAGATGATTGAGGCGCAGCTAGATGAACTCGGTCTCTGAGCCGCGCCCCCATGCGCGCTTCATCACGCGGGGCAACTGCTCACTCTGCGAGCAGGCGTATCCCATCCTGGAGCGGCTTGCCTTGGAAGGGCTCATCACGTTGGAGCGCGTCACCCTGGAGGAGCACCCGGAACTAATAACCCATTACGGGACTCATATCCCCGTCGTGCTCCTCTCCACTGGTCACACCTTCGCGGGACACATCAGCGAATACCGCCTCCGCAAAGCCCTGGCCGAGTAGCGGTCAGCTTTCAGCAGTCAGCTACAGCAACAACGCTTTGCGGTTCCTTTTGCCCTTTGCCCTTTGCCTTTTGCCCTTCCCCCTTTAGGGGCCTACTTGGTGCCTTTCCGTTCCCATCCCGGAGTCCATTCTCATGCTACCCAACGACATCTCCTATCCCATTGCCTTCTCGGCAGGGTTGCTCTCCTTTCTCTCCCCCTGCGTGCTACCGCTTGTGCCCATCTACCTGGGCTACCTGACAGGCGCGGGCGCGGGGAACCAGGACATCGCGGCCTCGCAATCCCGCTTCTTCACACTGGCCCACGGCAGCGCCTTTGTCATTGGATTCTCGCTGGTCTTCATCGCCTGGGGAGCCATTGGTGGGGCGGTGGGCGATCTGGTCACCAGCGACTGGTTCCTCAAAATCGGCGCGCTGCTCGTCATCGTGATGGGGCTGCATCTGCTGGGGATCATCCGCATCCCCCTGCTTTACATGGAAAAGCGGCTGGAGGTGCAGCGCAGTGCCACCCCCAATGTGCTCTCCTCGCTGCTCATCGGCGCGACCTTCGGGGCAGGGTGGACGCCCTGTGTCGGTCCGATTCTGGGCGGCATCCTCAGCCTGGCAGCGCTTCAGGGCGGGGCGCTTCAGGGCGCGACGCTGCTGGCGGTGTACTCTCTGGGACTCGCCATTCCCTTTCTGGCCGTAGCAGCGGGACTCGGCCAGGCGAGCCAGGCGATCCGCAAGTTCGGTCCGTACCTGCGCTATATCGAGATGACGAGCGGCGTGTTGCTCATTTTCATCGGCCTGCTCCTCTTCACGGACCGATTTACCCTGCTGAATAACTATTTCTTACAATTTACGCCCGACTGGTTGTTCGAGCGATTGTAGGGCGCTATAATGACCCCATTCATTTCCACGAACAGCACCGGGGGAACTCGCGTACATGCAAGAGAGAAACAATGGTTTGCTCGCACTGGTAGGCAGTTGGCTGGGGCTGGGTGGCGCGGAGAGAGCAGAAGCCGAGGAGGTCGAGCCGCTGGGTGTCACCTGGATGCTGCTCCCCCCTTATGACATTCCAGGCATGGCCGTGGTCAGCGGGCTTCTGGTGGAAAATCAGGGGGCGGAGGATGAGCAGGATGTCTACATCTCGCTAACCTTCTCGGGGGAGCGCTTCATCACTCACATGGAGGTGCTCAGCGATGATCCCTACGATCTATCCGGTGGAACCCCACGCGACTCTCACCTGACTCTGCTCCTCCCGCGTCTGAGGGCGGGGAAGAAGGTGGTGATCTATGTAGCGGGCCATAGTCCCCAGACCCCCGAAGTCACCGTCGCCGTACAGTACAAGCCGAGCACCACGTAGCCGCCCCTCCTTTTCCCGATCATGGAGCACCACGGAGCAGCGCGATGACAGAGCCCAATCACCGTATTCTCGTCGTTGATGATGACCGCGCCCTAGCAGAGTTGCTGCGTCGCATTCTTACCAAAGAGGGGTTCGATGTAACCGTCTCTCACAATGGCGAGGATGCCATCCAGAGAACGATGCAGACGAACTATGCCCTGGCTCTGCTAGATGTCATGCTACCGGGCATGGATGGCTACACGGTCTGTCGTCGCCTGCGGCAGAACCCTACAACGCAGTATCTCCCCATTCTGATGCTGACCGCCAAGGGTGATATCGCCGACAAGATCGCGGGCTTTGAGGTCGGGGCGGATGATTATCTGACAAAGCCGTTCCAGCCCAAGGATCTGGTCTACCGCGTGCGCAGCCTGATCGCCCGCAGCCAGAACGTTATCCCCGGCGACTCAGTCGAGACGGAGCAGGGTCGGGTCATTGCGGTGTTTGGCTCCAAGGGGGGCGTGGGCAAAACAACCATTGCCACCAATCTTGCGGTGGCGCTCCGCCAGCGCTCGGAGAAGCGAGTCGCCCTGCTGGATGCAGATTTCTTCTTTGGTGATGTCGGCGTCCACCTGAATCTGCCCGCCGTGCGAACCGTCTATGATTTGATCAAGCACCCGGGGGACTGGGACACGGAAATCGCCGAGCAGACTCTGATTCCCCACCCCTCTGGTATCCGTGTGCTCCTCAGCCCCTTCCGCCCCGAGGATGGGGAGCAGGTAACGGTCGGGCACATCGAGAAGATCGTCAAGTTTCTTGCTCGCCACTACGATTTTGTGGTCATTGATTGCCAACCGTCCTACGGCAATCGCATGCTCAAGGTCATGGAGCTTTCGACCGATGTGCTGATGGTCGTCACGCCCGAGGTGGGGCCGCTCAAGAACACGAGTCTTTTCCTGGACTGGGTGGCGGAACTGGGCTACTCTGTGGAGAAGGTCAACATCGTGCTCAATCGCTACAACTCGAACGTGGGGATTGGCGCGGAGGAGATTGAGCGGACCCTGGAGCACCAGGTCACCTTTCGGGTCATGTCAGGGGGCCGCCCCGTGGTGATGAGCGTAAATCGGGGCGTTCCGCTGGTCATTGAGGAGCCCGAGCATCCCTTCTCGACCCAGATTCTCCAGATTGCGGATTTTTATATCGACCGGGCAACCAGCTCGCTACCTTCCACCATGCTCCGTTCCACGCGCAACCGTCGCACGCCGCCGGGGGCCTAGCGTCGCCCGCGAGCCCTGGGCGGCGTGGGGGCGCGCCGCGCCAGGGCGAGGGCTACCAGAAAGACAACCAGGAGGAGCAACAGCACGCTTCCCAGACAGAGTAGCAGGCTTGCTGGCCTCGTTGGAGGGAAGGAGAGCAGGCCAGGGGTCGCTGTTGGCGTGACGGTCGGCGTCGGTGTCCGTGTGGGCGTTGGGGTGATGGTCGGCGTTGGCGTCAGCGTGGGCGTGGCGCTGGCGGTCAGCGTGGGGGCCAGTTGGGCCGGGCTGGTGGGCACTGGCCCGCCTGGAACAATCAGAAAAATCGTGTCGCTTGCCTGTACCACATGGCCCTGGCTATCGCGATATTCCACCAGCACTCTCTTCTCGCCGCCCTCCGGCGAGAGATCAAAGGAAAACGCTGGCTGCCAGGGCTGCCACGCCGCCCCCGCCATCGTCTCCGGCTCCCCGATTCGCACCTCCACCGGCGTCGTGAAGCCACTTTCATTGAGGCCAGCCACCTCGTTACTCAGTGAAATCTGCACGGTTCGCGTGGTGCTACGCGG
>JACCSL010000899.1 GCA_013812995.1 Ardenticatenales bacterium
TCTTTGGTCGCTAATTCCTAATCGCACCCCAAAAAACCCTATGACTGTAACACTCTTGGAAACACCTGTTCCGCCTCCTGCCATTGAGGAGCTCGACCCTACCCTACCTGTGCAGAGTCAGCCTCTAACCGTTGAGACACTCCTGTGGGTGCTCGTGGGAGGGGCCGCGCTCCTGTTCCGGTTGCTGGACATCGCGCGCTGGCCGCTCTCGGAGCGGGAAGCAGCCCTGGCACTGGAGACATGGCACTTTGTTGCCGGTCAGCCCTACGAGATGAACGTCGGGGGGATGCCCTTGAGTCCCCTGGCTTTTAACCTGAGCGCCCTGCTCTTCGCCCTTTTCGGGGCCAGCGATGCAGCCGCCCGTGTAGCGCAGGCGCTGGGCGGTACTGCCCTGATGCTCTCGCCCTGGTTACTGCGCCCCTTCCTTGGCAGAGGCCATGCGCTCGCCGTGAGTATGCTCCTGCTCCTCTCGCCCAGCTCTCTCTTTTTCAGCCGCCATGCCTCCGGCGAGGTGTGGGCCGCCCTGTGCGCGATGGGCCTCATTGCCGGGGTAGCCCACTGGCTCCGTGCGCCGAGTGATCGGAGTGGGATGCTGGTCGCTCTGGCACTCGGCCTGGGACTTGCCAGCTCGCCCGCCTTCTGGAGCGTTCTGGTGGCCGGTGCGCTCCTGGGACTCTGGCGCTGGCGGCAGGAGCGGGAGACCTTTGCGGATACCCTGCGCCTCCCCGAAGCCAGCAGCCGAACCCGGTATGGGGCGGTTGCGGGTGCAGCCTTCCTGATCTCGACAACCGGGTTCTTTACGAACCTGCAAGGGCTCGGGGCCGCCTTTGCTCTGCCCGTGGAATGGGCCAGCTCTCTGCTGGGAGGCGGCCCTGAATTGGCGCTGCCCTTCCTCTTTGTACTGCTCATGTACGAGATTCTACCGCTGCTGACCGCGCTGGTCGGAAGCTCCCTGCTGATCGGGGAGCACCCGCAGTGGACGCGCTTTCTGCTGCTCTGGACAGCGGTGACCGTGGTGCCCGCGACCCTGGCAAACAGTGGCTGGACGGCGGGCATCTTCTTCGCCGCCCTACCACTGGCCCTGCTGGGCGGTGCCGTGGTGGTTCGGATCGCGCGACAGGTGGTGGAAGAAGGCTCGTGGCAGATCGATGGCTTCGCGGTGCTGGTGGCGTTGGGGCTCCTCATCTATTTCTGGCTCAACCTGGCTGCTTATCTCTCGATGGCGGTACAACCTAACCCCCATCCGATGGCCTGGGCGACTTCCATACGGCTGTTCATGGCGGTGGGCCTCTTCATCGCAGGGGCGGTGGCCTTAAACCTCACGTATGGCGCTGGCACACAGCGCCGCGTGCTGGGACTCACGCTACTCCTGTTGTTCTCGATTATTTCTCTGTCCAGTGCCTGGGGGCTGAGCTTCACACGAGGGGGCAACCCACGGGAACCGCTCGTCACCGAGCCCAGTCGCACCGATCTGCGGACGGGTGCCGCGCAGCTTGAGCAGATTTCCATTGAGCGATACCGAAAGCCCCATGCCATTCCCCTTGGAATTCAGCGCACGCTGGGCTATGCGCCCCGCTGGTATTTCCGCAACTTCGAAAACGTGACGCTGGTCGAGGGGAGCTATGCGACCCTGCCCGAAGCGGCTCTGCTGGACGAAGAGGCGGACGCCCCACCAGAGCGGATTGGGCAGCGGGTGTGGTCAAGCTCGCAGTGGCAGCGTCCCTCGCCGCTCTCTACCGCTGCCATGTTCCAATGGCTCACGACACGCGAGGAAAGCACGGGCTATATCGGCCGCGCGGTCACACTTTATGTCACGCTACCCCAGCAATGAGCAGAGGTTAAGGTATTTATGGAACAAACAGCGACGTCGCGCCCATTGACTCCCTCCTCGCTCTTCCTGGAACGCTTTCTGGTGAATAATCGGGCGCTCCTGCTGTTGGGAGGAATGCTGCTTCTCGCGCTTCTCTCGCGCTTCTGGGAGCTGGGAACACGGGCGCTCCACCATGACGAGAGCCTGCATGCGCTCTATTCCTACTATCTCTATCGGGATGGCAATTACCAGCACAACCCGATGATGCATGGCCCCGTACTCTTTCATCTGACGGCGTTGGGGTACTGGATTTCCGGCGGCGCATCGGACTTTACATCCCGCCTGGTACCGTCCATGCTGGGCATCTTGCTCGTCTGGGCTCCCTGGAAGTTCAGGGGGTGGCTGGGTACATCGGGTGCCCTCGTGGCCTCCGCCCTGATTCTGATCTCGCCTACCTCGCTCTACTACAGCCGCTTCATCCGTGAGGATGTCTTCGCGGCGGCCTGGACGGTGCTGATTGTCTACGGGATGTGGAAATACCTGGAGGGCGGAGAGGACTTTCACCTCTACCTCATGACGGCGGGCTGGGGGCTTCTTTTTAGTCAGAAAGAGACCTCCTTCTTGACCGCCTTTATTTTCTGGACCTTCCTCGCGCTGGTCGTGGGGCTCCGCTATACGGGCAGATTGGGTCGGCAGGTCGCGCTTCGCCAGATGCGGGAGTGGCATCTCCTGGTG
>JACCSL010000642.1 GCA_013812995.1 Ardenticatenales bacterium
GTGTTGGTCGGCGTTGGGCAGGTACAGCCCGGTGTCGGTGTATTGGTTGGGGGCACCGCTGTATTCGTCGGTGTATTCGTCGGGGGCACCGCTGTGTTGGTCGGTGTATTCGTCGGTGTATTCGTCGGTGTGTTCGTCGGTGTGTTCGTCGGTGTGTTCGTTGGTGTCACGCAAAGGTAGACGGTGCTGGTACTGCTACGGGGTGCGGCGGGATTCAGGTTTGAAAAATCAGCAGAGTTAACATCTGTATCTGTACATCCATTATTTAACCGGCCCTGGCTTGTGCCTGAGGACGGTGCAGTAGTGGTACTTCCTTCGACATAAATGTTTGTTGCTGTTCCCCACCCTACTGAATCCACCTTTGTGCTGGTGGAATCGTAAAGGCCCAACCCTGCCCCATTGTTCGCCAGTTGCCCACTGGAGCCGCCTCCGAACGCACCATCAGCGGTAGGGCTACCATCATAATTCGTCTGACCCAGGAGATAGTAGCCTCCCGCCGGAATAGAGACACTCCCGAAGGTGATAAGGATAGTGTCGGTAGTACCGCTGGCAGAACGATAACGCAATGTGTAACCGCTCAGGTTGACCGCACCACTACTGACATTGTGGAGCTCTATAAATTCATCGGCGTTGGGCTGAGTTCCGCCACCTGCTACCTGAAACTGGCTGATCACAATCGTAGAGGAGGCCGCTGCCGCTGGCAGCACCATGCGGAGACCCTGGTAGACAAGCAGGAGACCCAGGAAAATACTGAGGAGGGGGAAAATTCGTTTGGTCTGCATGATCTTGACTCCTGATTAAGAGGGGGGAAGCTCAATCAGAGAAAAGCCACCATCTACAAGATCGGGCGCAAGGGCGCAGCGAGAGGGTATATCGCGTTGGATGATCTGACGGGGGCTCAACAATGAGGCGGCTATGGCTTGTGAATAACAAGAGCTGGAATAATTCGGGAAGGTATATCAGTTTCACCGCGTATCGTCAAGTAATCCTATTTCTTTTATTAGTTATCTTGAAAAATGTTGCTAAGGCAAAGGTGATGGTGCTGTAAAGTTGCATGTCAACTGAGGAGGCGTCCGATGTTTCTTCTGGCCTACCGCAGCCTGCAAAGCCGTCCCGCCCGAACCCTGTTTTCTGCCCTTGCCATCGCGCTGGGGGTGGCGATGATCTTTGCGACGCGCATCGTCGGTGAGACGGTGGAGCAGGAGGCGCAAAGCGCGCGGAGCCATCACCTGCTGGGAGCCGATCTGGAGGTGCGCAGCGCCACGGGTGTCCTGCTGACCGATGCTCTGGCCGCGCAACTCGCGGCTCGTCCTGACATCGAGCTCGCGACTCCCACCTACCAGCAGCCAGGGAGCAACGGACTGACGCTGTTGGGTGTGGACCCGGACAGGCATCTCGGGTATGAGCTGGCATCGGGCGAGTTTTTCTCCGGGCCGGACGCGGCAGAGGTGCTGCTACCAGCGCTCTGGGCGGCCCAGCGGGGCATTCGGGTCGGGCGCGAGGTTACGCTGGAGGGTGGAGGGTTATCCCAGCGCTACCGGGTGGTAGGACTGCTACAGCCTGGGGTCGAGGCGCTCGTCAGCCAGCCCACGGCCTGGCTACCTCTCTCAACGATGCAGCAGGCGTTCGATGCGCCCGGCGCAGCCACCGCGATTCTCCTGCGCCTTCAACCGGGAACCCATGCGGAGAGTGCTCGCCAAAGCCTCCAGGAAGTGCTGGGGGCACCCTATCTGGTGACAAGTACCTCGGGCGGAGCGGGCGCGCGCTCCTTCCTCAGCACGATGACCGACCTGGCCCTGCCCTTCGCGGGGATTGCCGTGCTGCTCACGGCTGCTTTCCTGGTCTACAACGCCTTTGCCATCACCCTCGCTGAGCGGCGGCAGGAGCTTGGCCAGTTGCGCACCCTGGGCATGACACAGCGCCAGGTGCTATCGCTGACGCTGCTTGAGGCGCTGCTGGTGGCCCTCCTCGCCAGCGGGCTTGGCCTGCTGCTGGGCACCGGGCTGGCGCGGGGAATGATCTACCTGCTGCTGGGGGTGCTTCAGGAGAAGACGCCTCCCACCCCCTCGCTTCCCCTGGATGGGATGATTCTGGCGAGTGCCGTGGGCGTGCTGGTGACGATGGGCGTGACACTCTAGCTGGCACAGGCAGCGGGGCGGGTCAGCCCGCTGGCTGCTCTGGGGCTGGGCGCTACCAGGGAGTCCCAGGAATGGTATCTGCGCCAGGGCGTGGCGGGGGCCCTGCTTCTCACCCTGCTCTTCGTTGCTGGTGTTGCCTTCATGCAGCGGCAGACGGGCGGGGGAAACGCTGAGCTTGGCGTGGCGCTGGTCTACACGCTGCCCTTCCTGATGGCCGGAGCGGTTCTTTGCCTGCTGCCCCTGGCGGTCCGGGGAGCCTGCCTCCTCCTCCCGCGCTTCGCGGTGGGAGGCACGGCGAAGATCGCCGCCGGGAACCTCGCCCGCCAACCAGGACGGGCGCTGCTGACCACGGCCACCATCACGC
>JACCSL010000683.1 GCA_013812995.1 Ardenticatenales bacterium
GTCGATGCCAGCGTTGGCGCGGGGAGCAAACTGAAAAGCAGCCTGGCAATGACCAATACCGCGAGTAATCCTGAGAAGCGCCGATGCCTGTCAGTCATCATTGGGACGTACCTCCGTAGCCTGAAAAATTTAGATAAGGACAAGTCGCCGCCAGAAGCAGCCTCTACCACACTAATGCGGCCCCGCGCAACGAAAAATACATGAATTTTCAAATAGAGGGCTATACAGCAAGATGGAGCCCGGGTTATACTTGGGGTTGTTCTTTCATCCACCAATCAACAACATCGCAAGAAAGGAGGGAGTGTGCAGCCATTTCAGGATCTGTGGGCCTTTTTCTGGGCCTCCTACAATATTCCCTTCACCCTATCAATCTTGCTCTTCCTCTGCCTGAGCGCCCTCCAGTTCGTGGGCATCATCGACCTGGACGGCGACATGGATTTCGACGTGGATGCCGACGCCGATCTCGATGTGGATGCCGACGCGGACATGGATGGCGACGCGGATGGCGATGGGGAAGGGCTGGGTTCCATGATGGGCCTGTTGGACCTGTTGGGCATCGGTCGAGTTCCCCTGACCATCTATCTGCTGCTGCTCACCGCCGTCTTTGGCATCGTCGGGTGGACCCTGAGCGCGCTGGCGCAGGAGCTACCAGGGCTCGCCACCACCCCTATTTCCTGCGCGCTCTGGGGGGCCAGCCTGGCCCTCAGCCTAGTTCTGACGTCGCGGCTGGCCCGCGTTCTGGCTCCGATTCTTCCCTCGCTGTACACCACCGCGACCAGCCAGGAACATCTGGTGGGCCGCGCGGCGAAGGTCATCAGCCCTCAGGTGGATGGAACGTATGGGCAGGTACGGCTACAGGATGCGGGGGGGACACAGATTACTGTCTTTGCCATCACCCCGAACCCAGCCGAGCCCATCCCCCGCGATACCGAGGTCATCTTGATCGAATTCGATCCTGTCCATAGACGCTACACCGTTGTCCCGTTAGATTCGGGGCTTTGAAATCAACTTCGCCACTACCTAATATGAAAGGGGAGTCCCGTGGATAGTATTCTGATACTTGTCATACTCGCAATCGTTCTGATTCTTGTTCTGGCCGTTGGCGCATGGCTCTATCGCCTATATGTCAAAGCACCCGCCAATCGCGCGTTCGTACGCGTAGGTGGCTTTCGGAGCAGACCCCCGGAAGTCGTGATGAACGGCGGCGCGCTCGTCTTCGGTTTTCTCCACGAGATTACCTGGGTAGACCTGGGGACAATGGCTGTCGAGATTGAGCGCACCGAGCAGAACGCCCTGCTCACCCGTGACCCGCAGTATGCGGACATCCGCGCCATCTTCTATATCAAGGTCGATCCCACCAAAGAGGGCATCATGACTGCCGCGCGCACCATCGGCGGCAAGCAGGTAGATGCCCAGGCCATCAAGGACCTGGTGGATGCCAAACTGGACGGCGCGCTCCGCGACGTAGCCGCGACCTTTACCCTGATGAGCCTCCACCAGGAGCGCGAGAACTTCATCAAAGAGGTGCAGATTCGGGTCAAGGATGACCTTCAGGAGAACGGCCTCGTTCTGGAGTCTGTCTCCATCCTGACGCTGAAGGCAGCGCGGCAGGGAACCTTCCCGACGGACGATGTGTTCGGGGCGCAGGTGGCGCGTGCCAATGCCCAGTTCATCCAGACCGCCGCCAGCGAGCGGAACGATATCGAGCGCCGCACCGAGCTTGAGATCCAGCAGCGCAACACCTCCACGGAAAAGGATAAGTTGGCGATGGAGCAGGACCTGGCCTTTGCCGCCGCGACCCAGCAGCGCGAGGTCCGTACCCGCCAGGCGCTGGAGAAAGCCAGCGCTGACAAATCCATCTACGAGTTGGAACTCTCGACGGAGCAGGCGCGGCTCGCCAAGGAGCGGGCGGTCAAGCTGACCGAGATCGAGATCGAGCAGACGGTGCTCGTCCAGCAGGAGCGCAAGCAGCAGGAGCTCCAGGCCGCCGAGATTGCCCGCGCGCAGGCCATCGAGGTCGCCAACCAGGCCAAGCTGATCGCGGTTATCACGGAGGAGCAGCGCCGCGAGTCGGCGGAGCGCGAGCGCCTGATGGTCGCAGCGCAGCGCGAGCAGGCTTCCCAGGATGTGACCACCGTCGAGGAAACCGCCAAGGCCAGGCGCGAGGCGCAGATTCAGGTCATTAACGCGGAGCGCGACGCCCAGCGAGCCATGATCGAGCGCAGGAACGTGGTGGAGATCGACGCGCTGAAGAAGGTGCGCGATGCGGAGGCGGATGCGGAGGCGCTCAAGGCGCGCGCGCAGGCCGAGTCCGAGGCCGCGCAGAAGCAGGCCGAGACGAAGCGCACCCAGGCGCAGGCCGAGAGCGATGCGCAGAAGGCGATGGCGGATGGTGAGCGCGCTCGTACATCGGCGGCGGGTCTGGCG
>JACCSL010000699.1 GCA_013812995.1 Ardenticatenales bacterium
CTACCTGGGGGTCATGGCCAATGCCCCGGACGGCAACGCGTTCGCCAAGCTGGGGGTGACGCTGCACTTTGCCAACCTGAACTACTCCCTGGCGGACGACCGGGAGGCGTTTACCTTGAGCTATGAGGTGGGGGAGTTGAAGGCCCTGCCCATCGCCTTTTTGCCCTATCACGCCCGCATGAGTGATCTATGTGATCGACTCCTGGCCAAGCACCAGCCCCTCGTCATCCTGTATGAGGATCATGCGGTGGATCGCCTCACGCAGGAGCAGGCCTTCAGGTACCGGCTCGCGTACGGGCTGTTGGTCTATCTGGCACTCCTCCTGGTGATTGGCCCGCCGGAGAACCCCAACCTGTTCTTGCCCCTCTTGCGGATGCATCCCCACAACAGAGAGAAGTCAGGCGACCAGGGAACCTACCTGCGTGCCCTCTCGAAGGTGCTCGCCCACCTCCTGGGGGAGGGACGGCGCAGTGGGTCGCAGGGCTTCAACCTGGAGAATGAGCTGCGTGGCGGGGCCATGAAGCCGTGGGTCGCCCGCAACGGGTTGGCTTCCCTCTACGCGGGTGTTCCCAAGCGCTTTACCTTCCAGAGGAGCACCCAGCCCTTTACCCTAGAGAAACTAGCTATCGTAGTGGTCTCCAGCTGGCAGAGTGATCGCCTACGCGGTCGAGAGGAGAAGCTGGCCACGCTGATGGGGGAGATCATCCTGGTTGAACGGTTGGGACCGACCGAGGCGCGGGTGGCTCAGATCGGGACCTTCACGACCAATGACCGCCATGACCGGCTGACGCAGAATCCGACGTTTCTCTTTGACCAGGTGGACCGTCTCTACGACCAGGGCGTGCGCCACCTGCTCTACGTGGCCCATGCCCCCTACACCTCGACGCTACATCTGACGGAGCGGCCAGAAGAGAAGTTGTTCTTTCTCTCGCCCGCTGTGATCGAGGGGATGCTGCGCACCAAGCCGGATCTCGTGGTCTACCCGCTCTTCTTCGACAGCTACGCGGCTGCCAAGCTTAACAACTACAAGCAGGCAGCAGACTCCATGTACATCTATGACCCCCGGGAACTCGCTAGGGTGGCGCAGGATCCCAACCAGCAGTCGGTGGTCGTCTTCAACCTCTTCAACGGGCGAGACTGGGCGGTGAAGGGGGAGGGGTTCTATAACCGCGTCGTCTCCTACTCGACGCTGCTCAATATGTACGCCGATGTCCAGGAGGACAACGCCATTCGCGAGGGGCTGCTCAAGGATGGCGCGCTGAAGCACGACATTCTGACCTACCTGACCCTCTTCCATTTTTCGCGCTACGAGGCCGCCCCGACGCGCAAGCGGAGCATTGCGATCAAGCTGGACCCGTACGCGGGGCTGATCGGCAACGACGCGCTGGGCAAGCAGGCCACTTTCCCGCATATGACGGGCAACACCGAGTGGAGCCTGCTGGCCTTTCTCACAGCCGTAGGCAGTCAGGTCGAGGGCATGTGGTTACGGAAACAGCTCTAAAGGAGTCAGTATGGCATCGCTCGCAGAATCGCTCGGCCCTCTCTTTGAGGTGGGGTTCAACGTCGGGGTTCTCACCTGCATTCAGGAGCGCGGTATTCCGCATGGGTACGGTGCCTTCTATCGCGAGGCACTGGCGCAGCTCAAATTAGAGCGGCTGGTTGGGGTCTTACAGCGAGAGATGGCGCTGGTGGCCGAACGGGACGTGCAGGCCCTTGAGCGCTGGCTGATTGCCTATCTGCACCTGGGTTTTCAGGCAGGGCGTAACTTCCTGGGTGAATTCATCGATGCCGTCCCGGCGCGCAGTCCTGTACGACTGCGCTACCTTCAGTGCAAACTATGGGATGAGAATACCCTGGGCACCTACCAGCGGCCCGGGGCACTGGAGGAGGTTCTCGCACAACTGGGCGTGACGCACCCGGCGCAGGTGGTTGCCGACTACAAGGTGAAGCGGGGCACCTTCCTACATGCGGATCTTCTTCTGCTCTTCGAGTATCACGACCCAGAGTTTCCCCGCAGCGATGACCACTGGCGACTGCTGGTGATCGACGCCTCGATCTTCCAGGTGCAGGGAGCCGAACGGTTGCGCGAGCTGGATGACCCACAGATGCAGCGCGAGCTGCTGAACTGGGAGATCCATAACCTCCGTTCCAAAAGCGAGTTTGCCCGGCTCAGTCTCGATACCTCCAGCACGCTCCTCTTCCCGGAGGGACTGGAGCGCTACTATCGTGCCTTTTTGCGCGGCGATAAGGAAACCGCCAAGCTCATTCAGGCCGGCAGTTATGCGCATTCCTTCTACGACTTTCTGAAGCGCGAGAA
>JACCSL010000700.1 GCA_013812995.1 Ardenticatenales bacterium
GCTTACTTTCTACTATGGCTCTGAGAAAGAGGTGGACCTCTTCCGCCTCCAGCGCGAGTTAGGGAAGCGGCTGGACACACGCGTGGAGTTCCGCCAGATCGGGCCACGCGATGTCGCGAAGATGATGGGTGGCTCCGGGGCCTGTGGTCTCTCCGTGCGCTGCTGCTCCGCCTTCCTGACCGACTTTCAGCCCATCTCGATTCGGATGGCGAAGGCGCAAGACCTCCCGCTCGTACCCACCGAGATCGCGGGTATGTGTGGACGACTGCGCTGCTGCCTGGCCTACGAGTACGAGTTCTACAAGGACGCACGCAAGGGGCTGCCCAAGTTGGGCAAATGGGTGGTCAGCCAGCAAGGCGCGGGCAAGGTGGTGGACCGCAACATCCCCAAGCAGACTGTTACGATTCAGATGGAGGGCGGAACCCGGCTGGAGATGCCTATCGCGGATCTCTGGGTGGGCGAGGGTCAACCCCCTGTCGGGGGCGGCTGCGGTACGGGCGGGGGCGGCTGCGGTGGGGCCTGTAGCAGCCACCACTGATTGAGCTACGAAAAGCAGAGGGAGGGCCACTGGCCCTCCCTCTTTTTGTTACTCGGTTTTCTTAGCGGGTGGGACGGGAATGCCCTCTTCCATTCCCAGAACCGTGGGGTCGTGGCCGCCGCTCCCTAGCTGACCGCCCCCGCCGCCATTGCCAACGGAGCGCAGCAGCAACTCCGAGACATCCTGGAGGCCAAGATTGTCTCCCCCAGGGATGTTCTTGGTCCCAGAGTCGAACATGATGGTGCAGAAGGGGCAGGCAGCGGCAACAGTCTCTGCACCTGTGCTCTGCGCCTCCTGAAGGCGCAGCTCATTGATGCGCTTCTCCCCGTGAATTTCCAGCCACATACCACCGCCACCGCCACCACAGCACATCGACTTCTCGCGACTGCGGGGCATCTCACGAATCTCCAGGCCAGGAATTGCGGCCAGCACCTCGCGGGGCGCATCGAAGACATCGTTGTAGCGGCCCAGGTAGCAGGGATCGTGGTAGGTGATTGTCTCGTTAATCGCGAGCTTGGGCTTGAGGCGACCAGAGCTTACCAGGTCCGCCAAAAGCTCGGTGTGGTGGATGACCTCGTAGTTGCCACCAAAGGCGGGGTATTCGTTACCCATCGTGTGGAAGCAGTGCGGACACGCCGTGATGACCTTCTTGAACTTGCGACTGTTGAGCACCTCGATGTTGTTCTGCGCCATCATCTGGTAGAGATACTCATTGCCCAGGCGTCGGGCGGGATCCCCATTGCAACTCTCGGCCTGGCCCAGCACGGCGTAGTTCACCCCTGCCTGCTGGAGGAGCTGCACCACCGCGCGGGCGATCTTCTGGTTGCGGTCATCGAAGGAGGCCGCGCAGCCGACCCAATACAGATACTCTACACCGTTTGCGTCCCCTTCCTCCAGCACGGGCACAGACAACCCCTCGGCCCAGTTCATGCGGTCATCAGGCGAGTAGCCCCAGGGGTTGCCATACTTCTCCAGATTCTTGAGGGTGAGCGAGACCGTGTCGGGCATACGGCCCTCGGTCATCACAAGGTGGCGACGCATATCCACGATAGAATCAACGTGCTCAATGAAGACGGGGCACTCGTAGACACAGGCGCGGCAGGTCGTGCAGGCCCAGAGCGTCTCATCTTGGATGACGCTGCCCACGAGTTCGGCACCGGGGGTGACATGCTGGTAGTTTCCATCAAAACCGTCGATCTGCGAGTAGGGAACGCCACCCTCGGCGAGCATCTGGTTGCGCAGGTCGAGGATGACATGCTTGGGATTGAGCGGCATCCCGCTGTTCCAGGCTGGGCAGGCCACCTGGCAGCGCCCACACTCGGTGCAGGAGTCAAAATCAAGAAGCTGCTTCCAGGTGAAGTCCGCGAGCCGCCCCACACCCCACGTTTCCTGCTCCTCGATGCGCGGAATCGGTTGCAGCGTGCGCTCCAACTCGGGTTCCGCCTCGATGCGGCTGAAGAAGATATTGAGGGGACTGGTGAGAATGTGCATCAGCGGCGTGTAGGCGATGCCCCCGATGAAAATCGCTGCCAGAGCGAAATGCCCCACCCAGAGCGAGAGATGGATCGCGCGCAGCGCGCCCTCGCTCAGCCCTGTTGCCAGAAATCCTTGACCGATGAACCAGCCCACCGGCGAGTACATCTGCCACCAGGGTTGTTCCACGGCAAGGCGTATCGCCTCCACGAGGAAGCCTGTCAGGTTGATGAGGAACAGCACACCCAGCGAGAAGGCCCATCCCCAGTCATAGGAGAGCTTGACAGAGCCCACGACATAGCGGCGATACCAGCCCATCCCCAGGCCAATCAGGAAAAGAAAGCCAAAGATGTCCAGCGACACCTCGTAGAGAAGGTAGAAGTTGGACTTCAGCAGCCTCACACCAAAGGGCTCCATGAAATCGGCATCGATGGTTGCCAGGGTAGTACCGAGGAGCAGCACCAGAAAGGACCAGAAGATGAAGAGGTGCATGAAGCCGCCATAGCTCTGCCGGGCGATGCGGAGCTGGCCAAGGACATAGACAAAAACGCGCCCGAGGCGGGTCGGCAGATGGTCCAGGCGATTCAGCGATTTGCCCTGAGTGTAGAGACCCATGCGGCGCACCAGACCATAGACAAGTGCGAGGGTTGCCATCGCCATCGTGACGTAGAGGGCGATCTTGAAGGCTTCCGGCACATTCCAGAAGTTCTCCCGAATCGGCTCTTCGACCTGAAGCTGTATCGCGGGAGCAAGGGAGGATAGCCTATCCCACAGCGGTGTGAACACGGACTCCTAACCTTTCCAGAGGGGTGCTCTCAAACGGAAAGATGCACGCACTCTCTTAATTTCAGTGTCGCGGGAACGGTACAACATCCCATCACGCCAGCAACGCCCGGTCCAGCGCCATTGCCACGAAGAGCAGCGCGAGAT
>JACCSL010000716.1 GCA_013812995.1 Ardenticatenales bacterium
ACCCCAGGGCTCCCCCAAGAACGAGAGGGTCGGGCTGAACTGCGACGTGCTGATGACATTGGGCATGAACCACGCGAGTGCGACAACAGCCACGGCGAAGATCGTTCCCTCGCGCATGAAATCGAACTGAATATCCGAGCTAAAGGGGATATCGCTGCGCCGCCAGCGCTCCTCCTGCTCCAACAGATTCGTGCGGATGACGAGCAGGAAGGCAAAGATGAGATAGGCGATCAGCAGGAAGGTGATATCTTCCCTAGCATAGTACGTGTTGATGAGGATTGTTACGCTGCCTGGAATCAGAACGCCCCAGATGTTGCGCGCCCGGTAAAAATCCCAGAACGCGCCATAGACGATCAGCCAGAGCAGCCCCCCCATAATCAGCACAAAGGGTAGCGTGTCGGCACTTGGTACCCGATTCACCAGGTTGTCCTGCCAGAACAGGAGGCGCACAATCACCTCGGCTGCCTGATTCTCCCAGGGCGCTTTCTCCACCAGACGAAGGGAGCCGTATCCAATCCAACTCGCCCCAATCAGCAGGGAAAGGGGATGGAGCAGAAACCCCGAAAGGCGGCTCTTGGCAAAGAGCAGCCCTACCAGGAGCGCCAGCAGAAACACCGCGTTGAGCAACCCCATGCCAGGGGCCCAATCCGCTGCCTGGAGAGATAGCGTTACTGTGAATAACATGAGAAAGAGGAGGAGCAGCGAGAGCCACCCTTCCCTTATCTGAAACCTGGACCACATGAAGACCTCATCTCCCAAAGGGGGAACAGTCGCGCGTTTCCCGCCACGAGTAATACCCCTCTCAGGGCAGGCTGGTTCGTCAGAATGGAATCAGAAGATTGTAGAAATCGGTGGGAGCAGCGTCAAACGCTGGTGTTTGGGGCCAGACGCTTTTGCCAGTCGCCCTCATGTGGGTTACACTATTTCACCCCTAGTTGTACCCTATCAACCTACTCAATCCCCAGGAGCCCCCTTATGGCGAGACGGTCGCGAACGCTCGGTCTCAGTGCTTACTTTCATCACACCGCCTTCGATTTGAACCTGAATGAGATTAGAGAGAATCGCAGCCGTGGATACCTGGAGCATCGTCTGGCGCAGGTAGATATCTGGTTGTTCCACCTGGCCAAGCAACTGCGACATCCGCCCATTCGTGAGCCTCGTCCGGGCTCATTTTCGACAGACTCAATCGAGGCCAACCATCTGATGGATTTCGCCTATCTTCATGCGGTGCGTCAGGCCATCTACGAGACGTTGAACACGTTATAACCATCTATGGCTTACTCTTCTCCTCCCCCCCGCAGTAACGCTCGATTGATCTTCGGCATGATTCTGCTGCTGACGCTGCCCTGCTATGCGTTGGGCTTCGCGCTGCTGCGCGCCTATGAGGAAACACCTGCTAGTACGACCACCCCCACGGTGACGGCCACGCTGGCTCCCCTTGATCCCTCCGTCACCGCGACCACGGAAGCCAGCGCGACGCCCTCGGCCACCCTTGAACCGAGTGCGACACGCTTTGCCACGGCCACAAACACAGATCTCACTCCAACTTCGACGCCCTCCAACACGCCCGAGCCGACGGCCACCGCCACGCGGGAGCCAACCACGACTCGAGCGCCTGCACCCACCACCACGCTGCGCCCCTCAGCCACGCTGGTGCGCCCCACGGCGACACGGGTGCTTCCCACGGCGACCAACCCTCCACCGCCCACGCCTGCGCCTGTCTCACCGACCTTTATCTCTGTGCCGCCTACTGCGACGGAGCCGCCGCCCACACCGACACCTGAGCCCGTAGCCACCGAGCCGCCGCCCCCCACCGCGACACCCGAGGTGACCGAGATCATTATCATTCCTTCGGAAACACCTGAAACACAGGCGACGGAGATTGGCATACCGACGGCGGACACAAAGTAGGGCAGCGCCGGGAGGTGCTACCCTATTGAACCAACAAGTTTGGCGCGCCGTCTAGCGCAGTTCACGCTTGAGGATCTTTCCGGTTGCCGTCATGGGCAACTCATCGCGGAACTCGATAAAGCGCGGGTACTTGTAGGCAGCCATGTTCTCCTGGCACCAGGCACTGAGCTCGTCCTCTGTCACAGAGATATCCGGCTTGCGGACGATGTACGCCTTAATCTCCTCGCCCAGCTTCTCGTCCGAGACCCCGACGACGGCTACCAGCGAGACCGCCGGGTGCATCATCAGAACCTCCTCCAGCTCGCGGGGGTAGACGTTGAAGCCACCGCGCAGAATCATATCCTTCTTGCGGTCCACGATAAAGATGTAGTCATCCTCGTCCATGTAGCCGATATCGCCTGAGTGGAACCAGCCGTTGCGCATGCACTCGGCCGTTGCTTCCGGGCGGCCCAGGTAGCCCTTCATCACGTTGTGCCCACGAATCACAATCTCGCCGCGCTCCCCGCGTGGCACCTCGCGGTCGTGCTCGTCAAATATCTTGACCTCTGTGCCCCAGATGGCCGTGCCAATCGAACCCGGCTTGCGCGCCTCTTTGGAGGTGTTGAAGGTTGCCACGGGCGAGGTTTCCGAAAGGCCAAATCCCTCCAGAATCGTAACGCCAAAGGTTTCCTCGAACTGGCGCATCAGTTCCACGGGCATCGCTGATCCTCCCGAGGAGCAGAGGCGCAGAGTCTTGCGGATAGGCTCGATGAACTGCTCCTTGCCTGGCGTGTTGAGCAGTGCCCAGTACATCGTGGGCACCCCGGCGAAGAGCGTTGCGCCATCGCGGGCCATGATAGCCAGCGCCTTGTCCGGCTCGAAGCGGGGCAGCATCGTGATGGTGACGCCCCCGTAGATACCCGCGTTCATCACACAGGTTTGCCCGAACGAGTGGAAGAGCGGGAGCACGGCCATGAAAACATCGTCGGGCGTGACCTGGACCAGCTTATCGGCGGCATAGAGCGCATTGAAGAACATATTGAAGTGGGTGAGCTCTGCCCCCTTGGGCTGCCCGGTGGTGCCGCTGGTGTAGAGAATAACTGCTGTGTCGTCCGGCATCGTCTGGATATTGTCGAAGGTCGGCGGGTTGCCATGCATCGCGCGGCCCAGCGTGGTAATGTTCTCACCGCTGACCGGGGAATCCCCCGCCGGGTTGGTCGTTGCAATCCAGAGATGCTCGCAGGTATCCGACTCCTCGAAGCCGCGCTTGGCGTCCTCCGCAAACATATCGAAGGCAATCAACACCTTGGCCTGGCTGTCATTCAGGTGGTAGGTGACCTCACGCCCCTTGAGAAGCACATTGAGCGGCACAACCGTGGCCCCTGTCTTGAGGATACCAAAGTAGGCCAGGGGGAAATAAGGTACATTGGGCAACATGATTGCCACGCGATCCCCGCGCCCCACGCCCACCTTCGCGAGGGCAGTCGCGACCTGGTTGGCGGCACCATTCAACTGGGCGTATGTCATCGACATATCCCCCATGATGATGACGGGCTTGTTCGGGTATTGGGCAGCGGAACTTTCAAGGATTGTCGCAAGGTTCAGCATGGGGAACGCTCCTGTCTACTTTGACTGCGGGCGGATGATAAAACAACTATGGTTGCCATTCCAGACGGCGTGCCGGACCCAGATATACCAATCTATTCCCTGTTGCTGTCGAAACAACCACGATGTTCCAGTACCAGACACCGTAGGCTCCATTCGGCGGCTCGTTTAGTGCCACCGTCCATGTGGTGCCAGTCGCCTCATCAGGCGATGCGCCCTGAAAGATGAAGTCTTTTACCTCCGGGGTAGAGCCCAGGCGAAGCTGGACCTCGTCCCCGGGCTGAATATCAGTGATGATGGCGCTGAAGGTAATCATGGCCGTACTGGTGATTGTCTCGGGTCCAGGGCTGAGAAGTTCAATGCTGGGTGTAAGAACGGTGGAGAGTAGCGTGTTAGTGGGTGGTGTGGCATCCGGTGACACCGTGGGCGCGCGAAGGGTGAGCGTGGGTGTTGCTCTCGGGGTTCGCGTGGTGCGTGGCGAGGGCGTTCTCTGGGGGGTCTCCGTGGCGGAACCAACGATACCCGCTGCCGGGGTCAGAGTCCCGTTGCCAAAGAGATACCAGCCTCCGATTCCTCCGACAAGGAGCAGGAGCAGCAGCAGTGAGGCCCCCATCGGTATCGTCCGCTCTGGTTTGTCAGGGGGTATAGGCTCCGCTGCTGCCGCCACCGTTGGGGTAACAAGGGTAGCAGCAGGCGCTTCAGCCTCGCTCTCGTCTGCCTGTAGGATAATAACAGAGATGTTATCGCTGCCCCCCGCTGCATTGGCCGCGTCGATCAGTGATTGAGCTGCTTCCTCCGGCGTACGGTTCCGTACCACCTGCTCGATTTGCTCCGCTGGAATGTGCTCCGTCAGCCCGTCGGAGCAGAGCAGAACCACATCGCCGGGGCGCAGGCGTAGGGGCTCGGTAGGCAGGTCCACCTCCACATGCGGGGCGGTGCCCACCGCGCGCGAGAT
>JACCSL010000718.1 GCA_013812995.1 Ardenticatenales bacterium
GCCCACTGCCTGCGCCTCCCGAACCCGCACATGGCGGCTCATCCACAGGGGCGGGCTATTTTCCGCCCCGAACGGGGCCAACTGCTCCAGCGCGTCTATCAGGGTGTCATCAATCTCGTGTAGGGGAAGTTCCGCATCTAGTTTCAGGCGAGGGGCGAGCTTGCTGATGTCCCCGCCGGGGGCTGCGCGTACCAGCGCCTCTTTTGCCAGGGCGCTCAACTCCGCCTCCAACGCGGGCAGATTCTCGGTGCGCACCGTGAAGCCCGCCGCTGCCGCGTGGCCGCCATGCCGCTCCAGCAGCGGTGCCAGCTGGTCAAGTGCCTGGGTGATGTGGAATTCCGGGATGGAGCGGCAGGAGGCGCGGCTCCACTCCGGCCCCTGCGAGACGACGATGGTCGGGCGGTAGAACTGCTCCAGCAGCCGACCGGCCACCAGCCCCACAATGCCCTCGGGGCAGTGCTCATCACTGACGAGCAGGAGCGGTGCCGTGGTGTCCCCTAGCTGCTCATAGGCTCGTCGTAGTGCCTGCTGCGTCTTCTCCTGGCGCTGGCGATTCTTCTGCTCCAGCTCATCGGCCAGGTGGTACGCCTCGTCATTGTCCTGCGCGCGCAGGAGTTGATAGGCGATTTTCGCATGGTCGAGGCGTCCGGCCGCGTTGATGCGCGGCCCCAGAGCAAAGCCAATGGTCTCCGTGTCCGCCTCGGCCACTTTGACGCGGGCGCGATCCATCATCGCCAGCAGCCCAGGTCGCCGGGTCTGCCGGAGCTGGACTAGGCCCCGCCATACCAGCTTGCGATTCTCTCCCGTGAGCGGCGCGATATCCGCCACCGTGCCAATCGCCACCAGGGTGAGCAGCTCCTCCAGCTCCACCGGGGCGCGCTGTTTTCCCAGCGGCCGCTTCCGCTCCGCGAGCGTGAGCGCCTGGATGGTTTTCCAGGCCAGCCCCACGCCCGCCAGCATCTTGTGGGGATACTCGCACCCTTCCTGGTGCGGGTTGAC
This sequence comes from Ardenticatenales bacterium, assembly GCA_013812995.1. Classification (GTDB taxonomy): domain Bacteria; phylum Chloroflexota; class Anaerolineae; order Ardenticatenales; family Ardenticatenaceae; genus JACCSL01. Next base: position 1,000 of record JACCSL010000718.1, read on the forward strand.
AATGGCATAGGCATTCGGCAGAACGTGGGGAGAGTGATGGTCGGTCACCACTACATCGATCCCTAGCTCGTTGGCGAGGTCGATCTCCTTATGGGCGCGGATACCGCAGTCTACCGTGACCATCAAGGATATACCAAGGCGCTTCATCTTGTGAACCGCCTCCTCGTTGAGGCCGTAGCCCTCGTCCACACGGTGGGGGATGTAGGGGGCCACCTCGGCTCCCAGAGCGTGCAGCCCCGTCACCATGACAGCGGTAGAGGTCACCCCATCCGCGTCGAAGTCGCCGTGGACGAGGATGCGCTCGCCCTGCTCGATGGCCGCGCGAATCCGCGTCACGGCCTCGGTCATCCCGCGCAGGTGAAAGGGATTGTCCTGCTCGGCCTGACGCGCGAAAAAAGAGTCGACCTCCGCCGGGGTGGTCAATTTGCGGTTGAAGAGTATCTGCGCCACAGGCCAGGGTAGGTGGGCAAAGCGTGCAAAGTGCTTCTCAGGGGCGCGGGGATGGATGGTCCAGAGCAATTTAAAGCACTCTCCCTCTAGGTGGAGAGCCATTGTACATGGGGCAGGAGTGAAACGGAAATCACCTTGCCAGGAGCGCCCTCTGTTCAACTGGAGCGTATGTGCAGGAAGAAAATACGCTTGTTGGGATCGAACAAATGTGCTTATATTCGTCTCTGCCGCTGGTATCTTTCGTCTGCAAAGGAGACACCCATGACCCCCAACAGCCCGCTACCGAACGAGATTGCTATGCCTGACATGAAACTTGAGCTTGTTCCAGTCCCTGTGTCTGATGTTGACCGCTCGATTGCCTTCTATGTCGAAAAGGTCGGATTCCACCTGGACCATGATGTTCGGCCCAGCGACACGATCAGGGTTGTGCAGCTAACACCGCCCGGCTCGGCCTGTTCGATAGTCATTGGGACAGGGATGGGTGCCATTTCAGAGATGACGCCAGGCGTGGTCAAGGGGTTGCACCTGGTCGTCAAGGATGTGCGCCAGGTGCGGGCCATGCTGGCGGCGCGGGGGGTGGCGGTGAGCGAGGTCGATGAATACCCCAGGGGCATCAACTTTGTGTACTTCAGCGATCCCGACGGGAACTCGTGGGCGTTGCAGGAATTTCCGGACGCTCTTTAACAAAAAGGGGGGCGCGACACCATGTCGCGCCCCCCTGGGCTGTCAGGAGTGATTTTCTGAATCGTGGCCCTCGTTCGAGACGACATGCCCATCGGGGTTGACCACCGCCTCATCCGGTGCATGGCGCTCCGGCGGATTCAGCTCATAGCCGTCTGCCTTGCTGCCAACATCGCCTGGCGGCGACCCGCCCACCCCGGTCTGAATCGCCGTGGGTCCCGCCGATTTGCCCTCAAAGAAGGCCTGGCTGGGCAGCGCCGGGGGCGGATAGGGTTGCTTCTGCTTGCCCGGCACCGGGTGGGTGTCTCGATTGTCAACGTTTCCGAACTCGCCAGGGAGAAATCTGGGGTCGTGGGTATCCATCTGGACCTCCTTGCGTGCGTGATGGTGGATGGTGCATTGCAAGTAAAAGCAAGGTGGGTGCCAAGCAAAGGGATAGCGCCGAACCAATTCAAGCCTACTCCGCCTCCGGCACCGGCAACCCCTCGCAGGTGGCGCGGTATTCCTCGTCGGGGAAATACTCCTCCCATTCCGCCTTGCTGAAATTCCGCCCCGCTACGGCGCAGGTTTTCTCAATCAACCGCTCTATCGGCAGCGTCCACAGGCGGGCGGTGCGGTCGTCGCTGCCGGTGGCGAGCCATTGGCCGTCGGGGGAGAAGGCCAGGGTGCGGATGAAGTCCGTATGGCCCTGGAGGACGATGGGCTGGCTCTGCGGGGCGCAGGTCCCACAGGCGGGCGGTGCTGTCGGTGCTGCCGGTGGCGAGCCATTGGCAGCTTTGTCCCCGAACCCTGGCCCTCCACCGTAAGCGACCTTGGGGACAAATGCAATGGGCAGGGCGATTCAAAAGTCTGAATGGCCCTGTGTGGTGGCCCTCACCCCCACTTCGCTTCGCTCAGTGTCCCCTCTCCCAATTTTGGGAGAGGGGAACAACCCTATACTTTCCCCCTCCCCTGACGTCGGGCTACTCCTTACCCACATAATGGGTAGGTGCGGGTTAGGGGCGTTTTGTGTGAGGCAGGCGCGGCTTGGCCTAGCGACTGGAAGCCCAAGGGTTGGGCGTCGGCCTGCGCGGACGCGACACCGTCTACCAG
>JACCSL010000726.1 GCA_013812995.1 Ardenticatenales bacterium
TTCTACGAGCGGCTAGGCTTCCAGCCTACAGGCAAAGAAGAGCATGGCGAGATCGAGATGGAACTCGTCTTCTAGATGCCCACCCGCCGCCCGAGCCCGGAGAGCCTCATCGCACTTACCATTGCCCTGGCGTCGCTGGTGCTCTATGGGCTCACGTTGGCACCGGGCGTCGTCACCCTCTTCGATGATAGCCTGGAGTTTCAACTCATCGCCCAGCGCGCGGGTATCCCGCACCCCACGGGATACCCGCTCTACGCCATCCTCCTGGCGCTGAGTGCCCGGCTGCTGCCCGTGGGCGAGGTCGCCTTTCGCGCCAATCTGCTCTCGGCGCTGGCAGCCAGCGGGGCGGTGGCGCTGACCTTCCTGATGGGCCGCGCGCTGGGGCTGGCGCGGCTCCCCGCGCTCGTGCCCCCGCTGCTCGTGGCGCTCTCCCCGACCTTCTGGGCCCAGGCCACTGTGGCCGAGGTCTACGCCCTGCACATCCTCCTCATGGCGGCGATGTTATGGGCGGTGATCACACATCGCCTAAGACTCGCCGCCCTCTTCTTTGGCCTGGGTCTCGCCCATCATCGCATGATTGTGCTCTGGTTGCCCGCCCTCGCGGGCTATGCGCTACTCTATCGGCGCGGCGCTCTGCCCCTCCGCCTCCCTGTCGATCTGCTGCGGCTGGCGGGCATCGCCCTGCTTCCGCTGCTGCTCTACGGCTGGCTACCGCTCCGCGCCTCGGTGGGAAGCCTGGATGGCACGTACCAGGAGGTCGGTTTTGGCTGCTGGGTGCGCGCCTGCCAGTACAGCAGCGCCTTCTTTCAGGACAATGCCCTTGCCAGTGCGCGCCCGCTGAGCTTCTATGGCGCGCTGCTGCTGGAGGAAGTCGGCTGGCTGGGGATGCTCCTGGCTGGGGCGGGGATGGTCCGGCTCTGGCGCGACTCGTTGGAGAAGGGCGTGCTGCTGGGCGTGGGGCTGCTTGTCAACGCAGGTTTCGCGCTGGCCTACCGCGTGCCGGACCCGGAGGTGTTCTGGCTGCCCGCCATCTGGGTGCTGGCGCTACTGGCGGGCTGGGGCGTGCAGGGAGCGGTGGGAGCGGTGGGAGCGTTGGAGCGGTGGAGCGGTGGAGCGGTGGATGCAATGAGCAAGAAGCGGTGCGCTCATTATCTGCTCTTCGCTCTTGCGCTCTTACCGCTCCTCTGGCGCGGGGTGATGCACTTTCCGGCGGCGGATCGCAGCCATATCTTGGGACCACCCGAGATGAACGGTTCTGATGTGCTGGCGCAGCCGCTCCCGGAAAATTCCCTTGTCATTGGCCTTCAGGGGGAAATCAGCTACCTCGCCTATCTCCAGGAAACCCAGAATCTCAATCCCGCTGTAGAGCTCCTTGCCCTGCCCGCCGACCCAGCCACATTGCGCCTGGATGCCATCAAGGAGGCGCTGGCGGCGGGGAAGCGTCCTTTCCTCACGCGCGAGTTGGCGGGCGCGGGCGAAGCCTGGTCCCTGAGCGCGCTTGGCCCGCTCATCGAAGTGCAGCGCGAGCCGCAAGCATCTGTCCCCGATGGGCTCTGGCCGCTGGGGCTGCCGCTGGGCGATGTAGTGACCCTGGCCGCCTGGACACGCTCCCCCATCGCACGCTCGGAGATGGAGCGCGTCACCCTGGCCTGGCGCGTCGAGGCCCCCATCACCGAAAATCTCCAGGTGTCGGCGCGGCTGTTGGGCAGCGATGGCACCGTGCTCTCCCAGCGCGACACCCCGCCGCTCAGCAACGCCTACCCGACGACGCTCTGGCGACCCGGCGAGGTGATTCTCGATACCTACACGCTGCCATCCCCGCCGGAGGGCGCGCGCTACTTCTTCGTCCTGTATCGCATTGGAGATGGAAGCGAGGTGGGGCGCGCGGAGTGGGGGCCGTAGCGAGGAGCGGTGGAGCGGGTATCGTGGTCTCAAATCCCAAAGAAAGGGATTAGCTTTTCCGACACCTGATCCGGGGCTTCGGCTGGGAGCCAGTGCCCACAGTCTGGGAAGTGATGAACCTCCTGCGCTCCAAAGCGCTTGGCATGGGTGATGGGTAGGTAGGGATCTTGATCACCCCAGAGTACACAGGTAGGCACACGGGCAGTCAGGGCCACCAACTCGTCCTCCCAGCCAGCATACTTTGCGGGGTCTGCCGCCCGATAGAGACGTAAAATCATCTTCTGTGTCGTGGGGCTAACCAGATTATAGGTGTGGCGTATTTGCTCCGTTGTGAGCTTTCGTGACCCGCGCCGCATCTCCCTGGCAAATAGCCAGTGATTCGTCAGCGTCATACTTAGCTCACCCAACCAGGGCGTCCGCCAAATCCGTGCCCAAATATGCCAGTGATAATCAGAGAAGAAGTTACAATTCATGATAGCAAGGCGTTTGACTTTTGTGGGATATTTGATGGCCCAGGCAAGGCCAAAGGGTCCACCGAAATCATGCACAACTAGATTTAGGGGTTCATCAATCCCGATGGATTGGACCAGGGCATCAATGAAGGCAGCCATCTGTTCCAAAGAGCCATCAAACCCGGCAGGAACAAGGGAGCGACCAAAACCAGGCAGGTCAGGGGCGAGACAGCGATAGTGGTTGTTTAAGCGGGCAATCACGCCCTGCCACAACTCCGAGGAATCAGGATTACCGTGCAAGAACAATGTGGGTTGCCCCGCTCCCCCCACATTCCGCATACCCCTCCACGGATTTTGCAATTAAGCTACCACTAGATATAGTGGGGGATAGCAGACTTGATCCTATATGTAGGTCTACAGCGATCTGCAATAATTCGACTGA
>JACCSL010000732.1 GCA_013812995.1 Ardenticatenales bacterium
GTGGTAGACAGGGGTTTTTCACATAATCATGGAACCGATAGATCGACAGGGTGTTGACAGGTCCATCCCCCCGAATCATGAGTTCCTGCGCAACTTCATTGGGGCCGGTATTCGCGAGGATATCACCCAACGTCACCGCAATGTCCTCCCCTTCGCCAAGATAGTCGTTGTCTGGGAAGGGTAAGCGCCACTCTTGAATCTCCGGCGGGTCACAGGGCACCGCATCATAGACAATGCCTTGAATCGGTGCGTTCTCCCAGGCATTTTCATTGGTCGGGTCGTAGCGGTAGAGCACCAGCCACTCTTCGTCATTGTCTTCATCCACATCCAACTCGATGGTACGTACAATCTGCATCTCGTTGCGGTTCTCGAAGATCTCTCGGAAACCGATAGAGCCCTTGCCACCCGGCGCAATGGCACAGCCGACCAGTGTTGCCATCGCGGCAAGCAGCAGAAGTAGCGAGAGTTGTCTGGTGAGCATAGGCCACCTCACAATTTTTGTCACAAAAGTATGATGTTTAGTGTATCATATTTTGATATAAAATCGCAAGAGGAAATTTCAATTTGTAGTACGAAACCTTTCATTGTGAGGGAGGTTGGGGGAAAACTTGCCTCATCTCTCTCTCTTCATTACTATTGTACCTAACGCTGCCATGAGGATGGTGCGTTTTTTGCTGTCTATTTTCCTAAATAATGCAGCGGCTGCCTGCTTGCTTTTCTATCCACTTTATCAAGGAGTGTCCATGTCGAAAGAAGAAAAGTTGTTTGTCGATGGTACCATCACTGAGGCGCTACCCAACCGTATGTTCCGCGTCGAGATGGAGAATGGTCAATCCCTGTTCGGCTATCTGTCGGGCAAGATGACGAAAAACTACATCCGTGTCACGCTGGGCGACAAGGTCCGCGTCGAGCTCTCCCCTTACGATCTCGAGCGTGGTCGGATTGTTTATCGGTACAAAGGCTGATCTCTTCCCCTTTACCCCCGCTTGTTCGGTAATAGACACATAGGTCTTGTTACCGCTGATTCGCTTATCGGTCAGCGGTTTTTGTTATGGGTTCAAGGTTTGCTGTTCTATCCAGGGAATGGGATTATTCCCCGATGTACTACAGAGGGGGAGCACGGTATGGCTATTCGGGAGAAACCAAAAGCAGAGGGACGATGGACGCGACTACAGCGGCGTGGTTGGCAGCAGTTATCCCCGTACTATAGCCATTGGAACCAGCGCAGCGGGGGCATTCTGTCAATCCTCGCCGACACCTGGAAGGAATTCTACGAAGATGAGGGTGAGACGCGTGCAGCGGCGATTGGCTACTACACGCTCTTCTCGCTCTTCCCCCTGACCGTTCTTCTGGCATTAGGGATGAGTTATCTGGTGGGCGAGTCAGAGGCCCGGGTCCAGGTGCTGCTAATTGTCGCGCGGTACCTGCCTTTTGATCTGGTTGTCGTCGATGATATCGTTCAGAATGTGATCAGTAATCGGCGGACTCTGAGCCTTCTGGCTATCCTGGCAATATTATGGAGCGGGGTTCAGCTCTTCCGGGTGCTGGAGCAGGCGATCAATCGTGCATGGGGCACCCCTCTACGACGGGGTTTTCTACGCAATATCGGCTTTGCCCTGGCTACGCTGCCCACGATGGGCTTTCTAACCCTCATCAGCATTGGCCTAACCACGCTCTTTGAAGTGGCGCGCCCGCTCAATCTTCCCTTTGTTCACTGGGCTCCGCTACAAAACGAGTGGCTCTGGCGCATCGTTTCCGCGCTTCCCCCCTTCGCCCTCACGCTGGCCCTCTTCTCTTTGATGTACCGCTACATGCCCCACAAAATCTCGGTTCGTTGGCGCGATGTGCTACCGGGTGCGCTCCTCGCCACGCTCTTCTGGGAGATGGCAAAGAGTGGCTTTGCGCTGTACCTAAGCCGCTATGCGCTGCAAAGCTACAACCTGCTCTATGGCTCTGTCGGGTTTCTCCTGGCCCTGCTAACCTGGGTTTACGTGACTGGCTACATTATTCTCTTTGGCGCAGAGTTTTGTGCCGTTCTGTCTCGCCACCGCCGCTCCCATGAGAACACTCTGCAAAGCCGCTGGCAACTTCAGCCAGTTGCAGGCACAGATGCAGACAGAGCTGCCCAGAAATTGGAAAATGGCGAAGGATCTTGAGAGCCTCTGGCTCTACCGGAGAAGTTGGCGTAGTTGGTTTACGCTATAGGCAATATCTAACATTGCCATCGCCACTCGTACATCGGTATCGTATAACACCGTAAGCGTGGTTTCATCATTGATCAGGGCAAAGATTACACAGCCCTCACGGCCATTGATAAAAACCTGCTCCAGCTTGCCACGACGTAATTCCGCTGAAATTCTCTCTCCAAGCCCGAGGATGGCAGCGGAGCGGGCGGCCAGCCATTCCTCTTCGAGCGAGGTCGGAAGATCGGCAGCAACAGGCAGACCCTCCGCTGATAAGATAAGGGAGCCTATCCCCGATGGGGTGATGCGGCGCAGTTCTCGCAGTTGCTTCTCAAGTAACTCAACCTTGTACTCTATCATTTAGGTCCCATCCAACGGATAGTCTCGATACCTCTCAGCAACTCCACTGGGACCTCTCCCATAGCTGTCAGCAAAATGGCATAAGGCGCGGTTGAAAATTATAACGGTTTTGTCAACCCATCGTCAACAGAATATCAAGCCATCCTCATCCTAATCCAGTATTCTGTTCATAACCCGACTCACTTAGGAGGAAAATCGTTATGAACAACTGGTTATGGAGAATTGTGTTGCTTTTGTTGGCCCTGTCCCTGGTTGCCTGTGCTGGCGGCACAAACGAACCACGGCCCATCGCTGTTGAGCCGCACCAGGGGGGAGCGGAGCCGGTGGAAGTCACCGTGGTAGTCACAGCAGAAGGAGCCGCCGAACCTGCGCTGATGGCGACCCAGGCTCCCACTGCGCCGACTATAGCGGAGGCTACCGAGGAGGCTACTGAGGAATCCCCCGCCGCGACCCCCGAGGCAGAATTTGAATACTACGGGGCGAATCCCTACGTGGAAACAGGGATGGATCGCCTTTCTACCTTCGCGCTGGATGTGGACACCGCCTCCTACAGCGTTGCGCGCAACTACATCATGGAGGGCACCCTGCCCCCGGCCAGCGCCATCCGCGTGGAGGAATTTGTCAACTACTTCGAGCAAGATTATGTGAACCCGGACAATGTCGCCTTCGGGATCTATGCCGATGGAGCCCCCTCGCCCTTTCACCGAGATGGAACGCACATCATGCGCGTGGGAATTAAGGGCTATGATGTGGCCGCAGAAGAGCGTCTGCCCACGGCGCTGACCTTCGTGGTCGATGTGTCAGGCTCGATGTCCGGGGAGAATCGGCTGGGCCTCGTGAAGCAATCGCTCCAGTTGCTGGTCGAGCGGCTGCGCCCTGATGACACGGTTGCCATCGTCGTCTATGGGGACACGGCTCGTGTGGCACTCCCGCCCACTCGCGGAGCGGAGCAGGATCTGATTCTCAGCGTGATTCATAGCCTCACGCCCGAGGGTTCCACCAATGCGGAGGCCGGGCTGCGGCTGGGCTATCAGATTGCCAATCAAGCCTTTATTCCTGGGGGCGTCAACCGGGTTGTCCTCTGCTCGGATGGGGTGGCGAATGTGGGTCTTGTGGACCCGGCCGGTCTGACGGAAGCCCTGCGCGGCTATGCAGATGCGGGGATCACCTTGACCTCCGTTGGCGTAGGAATGTCCGGCTACAACGACGTGCTGATGGAGCAACTGGCGAACGATGGGGACGGCAACTATGCCTATATCGACACCCTGGAGGAAGCGAAGAATCTCTTCGTGGATAATCTCACCTCGACCCTCCAGGTCATCGCCCTGAATGCCAAGGTGCAGGTGGACTTCAACCCGGATGTGGTTGCCCGCTATCGTCTACTAGGCTACGAGAATCGGGACGTGGCAGATCAAGCCTTCCGGGACAACACGGTGGATGCCGGCGAGATCGGGGCAGGCCATACCGTAACCGCTCTCTACGCGGTGGAGTTCTACCCCAACGCCGCCGGGCGTGTGGCCACGGTGCAACTCCGGTGGGAGGATCCACAAACGCACGAGGTTCGCGAGCTGGCGGGCGAGTTCAACAGCTTTGATATGGCCCCCTCGTTCGACGCGGCCTCGCTACGCTACCAGCTAGATGTGGTCGTGGCGCAGTATGCCGAGGTTCTTCGCTACAACCCCGAGGCGATGCAAACCAGCCTCAGTGACCTTCGGGTTCGGGCGGAGCGACTGGCAGCCCAACTGCCCGCCGACCCCGATGTGACTGAGTTTGCTCAACTTGTGGAACGTGCGACGTTGCTTCAGCCATAAAGCCGGTCAGAAGCAGAAAAGGCACGCCAGGGAAATTTCCCTGGCGTGCCTTTTCTATTAAAAGCTGGCACAAATCCTGCTAAAAAAACTGGCTTATTCAATAATTGACGAGGGAGTTACAATACTTCTTTGCATGACTCAACCCTTACTGTTGAGTTCCCCGAACCAGCGAGGAAACGATGCCAACCCAAGCCCAAGCCAAGATCCTCATCATGGAAGACGATGGTCAACTTTGTGACCTGTTCAGTCGTGCGCTGCGACATGCGGGCTATGAAGTCTACACAGCCTCGACATTGCGAGCGGCGCAGGCTCACCTGGATCAGCACAAATTTGACATGTTTTTGTGTGACCTGCATATTGGCCAGGATCGCGCCCTACGCCTGCTTCAGGAGCAGGCCGCAACGTTGATAAGCCAGGGAACACAGATTGTGGTGATGTCCGCTGAGTCGCAGTACAGGGGCAGCTGCGAGGATCTGGGGATCGACTTCTATCTGGAAAAGCCTGTTCTCCCCCAAACCCTGCTGGGCTTTGTGGAGCGTCTACTTTCCGCCCCGACGAGTTCAATTAACTGACTTAGTGCGGGGTTCAAGAGCGATGCGGAGCGCGAGAAATAAGGGGTAAAGCAGGGCGAGATAGAAAAGAATATACACTAAGGCCCGCAACCCTGGTTTGTCGGTGATAATAGCCCCTGAGACAAACCCAAAAAGAGCAAGCACCAAGAGTAACAGCATCGCCCGCGCTATCCGTTTGAGCCAGATGTCCCCTGATGATCCCCAAGGTTTCCCGCGCCAGTTCCACGTAACTCGTTTCCACCTGATTAGTGCCACGGTTACCGACAGCACAAGAAGCCCAATCATCCCCGGGACAATGCTCTCCATACCAAGGATGGTGGGTCCCAGAATCAGCAGCAGGGCGGCAAGAATCCACCACACACCCGCCCCCGTTGGTTGGGTCTGGGCGAGCGTCACCAGGAGCACCGTCAGCATCAGGGGAGCTCCTCCCCCAAAGCCAAACGGAATGAAGAACAGCACCGCCAGCGCGCGAGGCACATAGTGACGCCATCCCTGCCAACCGCGCCGCCGGGCAACGAAAGCAAGTCCTGTCCATGCCCCGAAGAGTGTTGCAACCAAGAGAATGATGGCAGTACCGGAAAGGGAAAACTCAGGCCGGGTGGAGATCAGCCGCATCCAGAACCGCGCCGCTACCCCCCAGAGGAAACCAAGGGTTGCTCCCCCCAGAACCGCCTTCCATACCGAAGGGGAGCACTCGTTGGCATCAAAGCGAACCGTAGAAAGCCCGGATACTTGCTGGAGCATGGACCGGAGTGCATAGGCGCTATTCACTTGAGGTTCCTCCGTGCTTCTGTTTTTGTTGGGTGGCGCGATAAATCTCCATAGCCTGGCGACCCAAGGCCGGAAAACTCAATCTCTCTTCAAAGAAGTGTCGGGCAGCGGCAGATTTCGGGGCCAGGGCTTCTTTTAAGGTCTCCACTGCCGTATGGAGTAGACTATTGCTATCCCCCACCGTCCAGAGTGCCCCCAAGCGTCCCTCATCTGTCATCATGCGGAATGAGGGAATGTCGGTGACGATGGGAACGACCCCGCAGGCCAGCGCCTCGACCAGAGCGTACCCACTCCCCTCATAGTGACTTCCAAGAACAAAGTAGTCGGCGCTGTTGTAATAAGACTCCAGAGCTGCGTGCGGCAACTGGCCCAGTAATGTCACGGCCTCTCGTAGCACTGTGCTTTGCGTTAGCCGCGCCTGCACCTGGGGAAGCAGGTCGTCTGTTCCATAGATTATGTACAGGCGAGCCCTCGGAACCTGGAGTAGCAGTTGCTCGAAGGCGGCCAATACGGTGAGCGGATCCTTGCGGGGAATCAGATGCCCCACCCAGAGGAAAACCGGCTCTCCATATAGCCCTGTTGCAGCGCGTGCGGAGGCGCGGGGTTGCCACTGGAACCCCGTCGAGCCTTCCATTATCTGAAAGACCCGCTCCTTTGAAGAGATATAGCCCTCCTCAATCCAGGGGTCTGCCAGCGCATGCGCGGCAAAGAGGAACGCATCGGTCGAGCGCAGCCCCCAGCGTTGCAGGGCACCACGCCATCCTGCGTAGGGTCGCTCGGCGTGG
>JACCSL010000756.1 GCA_013812995.1 Ardenticatenales bacterium
GTGGTACTCGCGGGGGTCGGCGGGGTTGAAGAGGCAACGTGCAGCGATGGCGCGCAAGGTCGTGAGTAGCGGCTCGCTCTCGTCGTGGAGCAGGGCGACAAAGTCTGCGGGGGTTGCGAGGCGCGGGGCAAGGACATGGGCGATGAGTTCCGCCGCCAGGTGGGCAAAGTCTGCCAGCGGGTGACCGTCGCGCGTCATCGCGAAGTCGATGAGCCAGACGAGGTCGCCTGGCCCGACAAGGATGTTTTCCAGGTTCAGGTCGCCGTGGATGGTAGATTGAGTCCCCGTCACCACCGTCTCCAGCAGCGCGGGCACGCGCTCCAGCGGGTCGGGTAGATCGAACCGTCCAAAGCCCGCGACGCTCTCCCGAAGCAGTGTCTCCCGCGTGGCAACCACGCGGGCCCGCTGCCCATTCACGGTGGCACCCTGTGCCCGCCAGCGTAGTCGCAATGTCGGGTGCCCGGCCAGCCGTTGGCCCACGAGCGAGCACTGCCCTCCCACCCCACGCTCTGCGACCAGCAGGTTGCGCAGCGTGACCACATCGCCCACGGCCAGCCGATGCTGTGCTGGCGGACACTGGCCGTCCAGCACCTCCGCTGTCTCACGCTCACGTGTGGGCTCCAGCACGTAGTGCGAGGGGAGCATCCGGTCATATTCCTGCGCCAGGCGGAAGGTGTAAGGTCGGCGTTGCATCCACCAGCTTGGCCCGAAGATGCGAAAGAGCTTCTCCAGCCAGGCGGGGTCGGGGTCGCGCAGCAATGTTTGCCGCAGGCTCGTCGGCATCTATCCCGGCTCGCCGATGAAGGTATAGCGGAGCGCGGCCCACTCCGGCTGCTCTCGTTCTCGCTGGAAGGGGTTCCACCCCGCGCCAGGAACGACCACGGGCGCATTCTGGATGCGGGCCGTCATCGGTGGCAGGGTGTGCTTGACGAAGGTCTCGTAATTTTCGAATTCCTGCTCGATGGACGAGCGCTCGCCTAGCTTGGCGATGGTGTGGGCATCCGCGCGTCCGTCCGCGCGAATGGGCAGGGCCAGAAAGATGCGCGCGCCGGAGTAGCCGGAGCGAAATTCCGCCTTGACAGTGAGCCGGACATAGGCGCGGAAGAGGGCGCGGAGCAGTGTTGCCTCTCTGGCGGAGAGATCGTAGCCGGGCGGTAGCTCGATGAGGAGATTGTTGTTCGGGGCCGCTGCCAGACTGCTCACCAGACGAGGCCGCAGCACAAAGGCAACGAAGGGCAGACTCAGCGTGCTGCCGAAAAGCAGCGCCATGATCCCCGCCCACATGGCCTGAGTTTTGGTCAAGCCCATGAAAGAAAGCACCTGCACGGTCAGCCCTCGACTGAAAATCTCTGCCTCGCGCGCGGGGAGCGCACTGCCTGCCGTGGGAAGCCATTGCAGGGCCAGGTAGATCGAGAGGCGATGCTGCCCGGCTTGCTGCGGGGTCAGGGTCCAGCGCCAGCTCACGGGTTCACCTAGCATGAGTGTGCGTAGTTGGTCGCCCTCGGGCGAGTGGGTGAAGGTCACCGCGTCCAGACGGGCCAGCGCGTGCAGGTCGTACCCCTCACGCGGCGTCACCTGGACGGTGTTGGTGAGTGTCTCATGGCCCTCGAACTCGGTGGTGATGACGTAGTCTTCGCCCTGTGGGAGCAGGGAGAGGCGCAGCAGGTCGGAGTCGCCCAGCCGCATCTCCGGTGGCCACTCCAGCTCCACGATGCGCACCTCCGCAACGGGCGTGGCGGTGGGGGCATAGGGAAGTTGCGTGGGTAGCGGGGTGGCTGGCGGCTCTGTGGCGACTGCCTCCCTTGTAGCGGCTGGCTCGCTTTCTGCCGTAACGACCCTCGTTCCCTCCACAGGTTCTGTTATGGGGGTACTTCCCGCACAGGCGGTAAGCACAAGCGCAAGCAACACCGCCACAGGAAGCCACCACTTCATGTGCCCGCTCCTCCCGCTCCAACGCTCCAACGCTGCCACTCCAGAAAGGATTCCGGGGGGACAAACAGGGTGGGCGCAGGCTGAAATTGCTCTCTCTGGCTGCGCGTGGGGCGCGCCGCATAGGAGAGCGCCGCCAGGGCAAAGAGGATCAGGGCCACGCCAACGAGGGCCAGGGCCTTACGAAGAGATGGGCGCATGGGCCAAGTATGAGTCAGGAAGAGCAAAAGGCAAAAGGTGTCTGACGGCCAGTTTTCCAGCAAGGTGGCGCGGTGCGTGTAATGCCATCAACTCCCCTGCCGCGCCGTTGATGGCGTAGTGGCGTGTCAAGAGTGATTTCTTGAGTTTAGAGGCTTATCCGTTTACGTTTTACGTTTTACGACATCTTCCTCGATTACCGCCGGTAACACTTTCAGTCCCCGGATAGGCGAGAAGAAAAGCCAGAGGAACGCCGACGAGAGCCCAAGCCCCGCCACGAGCAGCACTGGCCGCAGTCCGAAGAGCGTCGCCAGCCCTCCCGCAACCAGTGAGCCAATCGGCAACATGCCTCCCACCAGAAACGTCTGACTGGCGTTCACCCGTCCCAACATATCGTCCGGCGTGACGCTTTGAGAGAGGCTTGATGCGACAATGTTGTTCGTCGTATTTCCCACGCCAAAGAGCACCGCCCCAAAAGCGATCATCACAAAGGCAAGCAGTGGCCCGCCGCTGGCGAGCGGCACGAACAGCCAGCCTAGCCCAATGAGCAGGCTAGACACCACCATCGCGGGACCTGGACCGACGCGCTGCGTGGCGCGCGGTGCCAAAAGCGTCGCCGTGAGGCCACTCAGACTTCCGACGGCGTAGACCAGGCCGATGGCAGCAGGGGGCAGCTGAAGCTCGCGCGTCAGGTAGAGGATGAGCAGCGCATCGTACATGCCACCGCAGAATTCCCGTGTCGCGGATTCCGCCACCATTGGGCGCAGGAGCGGGTGGCGCAGCACTAGATGTAAGCCCTCGCGGGCGGCCTTCCAGACGGGCGGGTGCTCGTCGGCTGGCGGTGGCGCAGACTCGGGGGTGCGGATGGCCCCCAGAAAAAGAGCGGAGAGCAGGAAGGAGAAGGCATCCACGACAATCGCAACCGGGGCGGTGAGGAGTTGTACCAGGCTACCCGCCAGCGCCGGACCCGCGATGTCTGACAGCGCGGTGCTCAGCGCGAGGCGACTGTTACCCTCCACCAGTTGCTCGCGCCGGAGCAGAGAGGGCAGCAGTGCCTCCTCCGCGACATTGAAGAGCAGGCTGAACGTTCCGCTCAGGAGCGTCACGAGGTAGAGCTGCTCTATTCGCAACTGGCCAAGCAGCGCGGCCACCGGAATCGTCGCGAGCAGCAGCGCCCGCCCAATGTCGGCCCCGATGAGCAGCGGGCGGCGATGCAGCCGATCCACCCAGACGCCGACCACCGGCGCGATGAGCAGGTTGGGCAGGGTGGCGAGCGCGGCGAGGAGTCCCATCTGGGCGGGGGAGGCATTGAGTTGCTCCACGGCCACCAGGGCGAGCGCCAGAAAGGTAATCTGCGAGCCAAAAAGTGAGATTGTTTGCCCAATCCAGAGTTTTAAAAAGTCCGCATGTTTCCAGAGAGACATTTTTTTGTTATCCCTTTGTTAGAAGTTTATCAAGCTCTCCCCACCCGCCTGGCGTATAGTGAGCCCATCAAAAGTCCATGAGGCAGGCGAGAAGAGGAGAGAAACATGAGCCGATTATCAAGGGTGGGTTGGGCGGTTATGGCGTTGCTGGGAATGCTGCTGATGACCGGGTGCGGGGGAACGGGCGAGCCATCGCTCATCGCGGCCCAGCCCCAGGAGGGCGGCGCACCGTCGCACGAGTTGGAGGTCATTCAGTCGATCTGGATAGAGTTGGAAGTCAAAGATCTGAATGCCGCCATCGGGCGGGGCAATGATTTCGCCGTGCTGCATGGCGGTTTTCAACAGGATGCCAGCCTCTCGACCGAAGGACAGGTGACGCGCGCCGTGCTGATCTACAGCATTCCTACCAAAGAGGTCGAGCTCGCGCGGCGCGCGTTTCTGGGCCTGGGCCGGGTTCTGGATGAGAGCATCGCCAACCAGGTGGTTCCTGTTGGGTCCGGGGGCGGACAGAGCTTTTCCACCATCACCGTGGTGCTGCACAGCCCTGCGTCGCCGACCCTGACTCTGCCCACTTTGCCCTCCACCTCCACCTTGCGTCCGGCGCGCACCTTCCAGAATGCCTTCGGCGTCTTCTCGACCCTGGCGCTGGCGCTTCTGGATATCGTGATCTGGCTGGTGGTGGTGGTTGGTCCCTTCGCCCTGGTAGGATACGGAATCCACGCGCTCCTGCGCCGCTACCAGTTTCGGGACGGACATCTGGTTCGCCGGGAGTTGCCTGTTGCCCCTCCCAGCGCGCAGCCCGTGATTAGTTCATCGACAGAGACACGGGAATAACTCTTACGTCGGGATTGAGCCCATCAGGTGCGATACATCGTTCACGCTCAGAATTTCCGCCTCGACGGGCGGGTAGAGAGGCCAGTTAGGTCGCTCCTTCGCGGGGTCCGGTGCGAAGCGCACATGGGAGATAGCACAATTCTCGAGCTCGAACCATCGGGGCGTGCTGGAGTCAATTCTTAAAATCGCGTGCAGGAGGTAATTGGCAAACCCCCCATGCGTGACGAGGACTACCCGGTCCTTGGGGCCAAAGTGCTCTCTGAATGCCTGGAGCATGGTATGACAGCGCCCGCAGAAGGACTCGTAGCTATCTCCACCATGCATCCACCCGTCGGCTGTTATCACATCAGGGAACGTTGCAAGGGGAAACCGCTCTTGCAGCACCTCTCGCGCAAGTCCTTGATGCGTGGTGCTGAAGCCCTCACGCACATCGTGCCAGACCTCAATGGGCCGCACCGTCGTGGCTTCCGCTCTCTTCGAGGCCGTTGTCAGGGCGCGGATCAGCGGGCTGCTCACAATGTGCGTAATATTTTCGGACGCCAGCCGCTCGGCCACGCGCTGCGCCTGCCACTCGCCCAGCGAAGAGAGCGGGCTGTCGGGATCGTTGTAGTGTTCTGGCTCGCATTGGCCCAGGCACTCCCCATGACGGACAATGAATAGATGCAAGATAGCCCCCCTAGACGTTGAAGAGGAAGTGCATGATGTCGCCATCCTGAACCACGTACTCTTTGCCCTCGGAGCGCATCTTCCCGGCAGCGCGGATGGCGACCTCCGTCTTGTGCGCGGCGAGGTCGGCCAGGGAGTAGGTCTCGGCACGGATAAAGCCCCGCTCGAAATCCGTGTGGATGACAGCGGCGGCCTGCGGGGCCTTCGTCTGCGCGGGAATTGTCCAGGCGCGGATTTCCTTCGGCCCCGCCGTGAAGAACGAATAGAGCCCCAGCAACTTGTACGCGGCGTGCGCCAGCTTGGAGAGCCCGGATTCATCCAATCCCATTTCCTGGAGGAAGGCTTCCTTTTCCTCCGCTGTCTCCAATGCCGCAATCTCAGACTCAATGGCACCAGAGATCACCACCATCGCCGCGCCTTGCTCCTCGACCCAGGCTTGCAGCTTTGCCACGTACGGGTTGCTCGCGCCCGTGGGGTCGCTCTCGTCCACGTTAGCAACATAGAGCATGGGCTTCGTGGTAATGAAGCCCAGCGACTTCGCGAGCCGCTGCGCCGAGGCGTCCATGCCATCCAGTGCCACGCGCGCGGGCTTGCCCTCCTGGAGAACCGCCATGATCGGCTCCAGAATCGCCATGCGCTTCGCCGACTCCGGATCCTTGGCCATCGCCGTGCGCTGGTTGCGCTCGATCTGCTTCTCCGCGCTCTCCAGGTCGGCCAGCGCCAGCTCCAGGTTGATGATCTCCGCGTCGCGGAGCGGGTCTACCGAGCCACTGACATGGACCACATCCTCGCTCTCGAAGCAGCGCACCACATGGAGAATCGCATCGACCTGGCGAATATGGCCCAGGAACTGGTTGCCCAGCCCCTCGCCCTGCGAGGCCCCCTTGACCAGCCCTGCGATGTCCACGATCTCCAGCGCGGCGGGAATGACCTTCTGCGTCTTGATATAACTCTCGATAGTCTTCAGCCGCTCATCGGGCACAGGCACGATGCCCGTGTTGGGCTCGATGGTACAGAAGGGATAGTTCGCGCTCTCCGCTCCGGCAGCGGTCAGCGCATTGAAAATCGTCGATTTGCCCACGTTCGGCAGGCCCACGATACCAGCAGATACACTCATAGTCGCTCTTCATTTCTTTTTCTGAGGGCGGTCGCCTCAATCCAACAGCAGCAGCCGAACAGATTAGCACAGGGCGAGGGGCGTGTAAAAGAGGAAGGGATTTTCAACTCTTCTTCTCAGATTCCGTTGTTACAGGGAAAAGGCCGTGATAAAATGGGAACCAGGAGTAAGACGGAGCGGAAAAAGATGATTGTTCTTTGGACGACGTTAACAGTGATGGCTTGGTTCATCGGATTAGTGATTTATTTTTTCATAAGGGGTGCTATCGATCCGATGGCTGGAAACTGGCTGGCAACAACTATTGCTGGTCTTATAGCCTCTATTCCTTTGGGTGTGGCACAAGGAATGGTAGCAAGAGGCTATGTGCCGCCTTCTATCTGGACGGTAGCGACAATGATGGGAGTGCTACCGGGCATACATCTGTTCGACCAGGGATATAAGCTTCTGAGCTATGAACCTCCGGCCTTCACATATGGAATCATATTTGGCTTGGGCCTTGGTGTGGCTCAATATCTCGTGTTACGTGGAACTTACACTCGGGCTTGGTGGTGGTTCATCAGTAGTGTACTTTGCTATTTTGTTGCATTCTTGAGCCTTGGTTTATTTGCAGTATGGGCTATCCCTGAAGGAGCCGATGGAACAAGCCTTTTTCCTCTATGGCTTTTTGGTATCCCCCTCATCGTGGGTGGAATAGGGGGATTAGGCACGGGGGTGGCGTGGGCTTTTCTTAAAAGCGAGGGAAATCATAGATGACCAAAACAACCTGCTTCGACATTTTCGAGCAGTGCGGTGTTGCTGTTCAGGCAGGAGAGTTAATCGAGTCGGTCAGTGTGCAGGACAAGGAATTTCATTTCCAAAACTGGTTTCAGAAGCGACTCCAGACACTTGCCATTCACTTTGAGAGTTCAGGGCGGAACAGGTATCCTGACTTCTCGTTGGTCGATTACGCCGAAGGATACGAAATCAAAGGGTTGGCTTGGCCAGGCCGAGAGCGCGACTACGATTCAAACAGCCAGGTGCCAACAGGTTATCAC
>JACCSL010000768.1 GCA_013812995.1 Ardenticatenales bacterium
GCGTGATCGCATCAATCGCCCCGAAAGGCTCGTCCATCAGCAGCAGACGGGGATCGGCGGCCAGCGCGCGAGCGATGCCAACGCGCTGCTGCTCCCCCCCGGAGAGCTGCGACGGGTAACGTGTGCGGTAGCTCACTGGTAGATGAACCAGCGTCAGCAGATCGTCCACACGCACATTCCAACGCTCGTACGCCCAGTCCAGGAGCTTGGGCACCGTGGCAATGTTCTTCTCAATGGTCATGTGCGGGAAGAGGCCCGTGGCCTGAATCACATAACCGATGCGCCGCCGAAGCTCCGTGACGGGAATCTCACGAACCTCCGCGCCCTCCACGAATATCTCGCCCGAGGTGGGTTCATAGAGCCGATTGACCATTTTCAAGACCGTGGTTTTGCCGCACCCCGACGGGCCGAGGATGACGATGAACTCGCCCTCCTCGGCCTCGAAGCTCACATCGTCCACGGCCGGGCGCTCTGCGCCGGGATAGCGTTTGCTCAGATTCCTGGCAACAATGGCCGCCATACTCGGGCTCCTACTGGGTGATGAGCCCCTTCTCGATCAGGAAGTCGCGTGCCACATCCTCGAAATCCATCTTGTCCGGCCCATCCACCTTCCAGTTCAGGTCGGCCATGATTTGGTCCGTGAGCAGCGGGGCCAGCGGGTTCAGAATCGTGGCAATATCCGCGTGCTGGCTCAGCACCTCCTGCCGTACCACGGGGGCGACCTGGTAGGGCGGCCAGAGTCCCTTCTCGTCCTCCAGCACGACGAGGTCGAAGCCCCCGATCTGCCCATCGGTGCCATAGGCCACCACGACATCGATCTCGTCGTTGAGCAGCGCCTCGTAGCGCAGCCCGGAGTCTAACTGCCGCTCCTCCTTGAAGGCCATCTCGCCATAGAGGGATTCCAGACCGGGCAGCCCATCCTCACGCTCGTAGAATTCCGGGGCTCCGCCGATGCGGAGTTGCGGGGCGAGCTCGGTGAGTTGCCCCACCTGCGTCAGACCATACTCGTCCGAGGTTTCCTGCGTGACCGCGAGGGCCTGGGTGTTGTTGAAGGGAGCCGCGTCCAGCCAGGTGAACTTGAACTGGCTCTCGTACTCGGCCTTGACCGTGTTGTAGATTTCCACGCGATCCTGCATGGCCGGCTGCTGGAGAATCGCCAGGAGCCCCGTGGAGGTATATTCGGGATAGAGATCGACATCGCCGGCAATCATCGCCTCGTGGATCACGGACTCGGAGCCAAGACCCAGCTTGCGCTCGACCTGGTAGCCGTTTTCCTCCAGTAGAAGCGCGTACATCTCGCCCAGGATGAACGCCTCGGTGAAGCCCTTGGAAGCCACGTTGAGCGTTCCCTTGGCCTCCGTCACCTCGCCGCCACCCTCCACCGGGGTGGCGGCAGGCGTGCCCTCGCTCTGGGTGCCGCTACAGGCCGCCAGTGCCAGGACGAGAATCAATGCCAGGAACAAGGATAATCGTTTCATATTTTTCCTCTCTTCTGTATTCTGAAGTTTGCGGCGATGTCGCCACAGGTTAGCGTGCCTCCGGGATGGAGAAGCGACGTTGCACGCTGGAGAACAGCGCCTCGGAGAGCAGCGCAAGCAGGGCAATGGGAATCGCTCCCACGAGCATGATGTGAGGCCGCCGCACCGAGAAGCCGCGCAGCACGAAATCGCCCAGCCCGCCCGCGCCGATGAAGGCCGCGAGCGCGGCACTGGAGATAACCTCGACTGACGCGGTTCGGATGCCTGTCAGGATAACTGGAAGCGCCAGAGGAAGCTCGATCTGGCGCAGAATCTGCCACTCGGACATGCCCATGCCCCGCGCAGCCTCGATTACGGCCCGGTCCACCCCGCGAAAGGCCGTGTAAACATTGATGAGAACCGGGGGGCAGGCCAGGAGGGTCAGCGCGATGAGGGCCGGGCGAAAGCCAATGCCCAGGTAGGGCAGCGCCAGGAAGAGCAGCGCCAGGCTGGGAACCACGCGCAGCCCGTTAACTACATTGATGATGACCTGCGCTAACAGGAGGTGACGCGCAATCCAGGCCCCCAGCGGAACACATAACAGAATGCTGATGGTCAGCGCCGCGCCACTCAACTGGAGGTGGGTTCCCAGCGACCGCCAGAAAAAGGAGCTATTCTCGACCGCATAGTTTATGGCTTGAGCGATAAGATCCATTCGTAAGTCCTCGTGAGGCTGCTCCCAGCCGCCGGAACGATAACAACAAATCCCCGATACGGCAAGAGAGTTAGAAAGTATAAGGTGGCTCACAAGACAGAGAGAATTTTGACCAGGGCTTCTTTTTCAACACAATATCCCCATTAACCTTGAATAGGAACGGGGAGCCCTACGGCCCCCTTTTTTTAATGCAATCGAGAAACAGCCATGACAAACACACCGAATCTTTCCCCAATGACAACGATGGAAGCGCAAATTGCAAAGCGCCGGACCTTCGCCATTATCTCGCACCCGGACGCGGGCAAGACGACCCTGACCGAGAAGCTGCTGCTTTACGCCGGCGCCGTCGAGCTGGCCGGCTCCGTGCGGGCACGCGCCAATGGGCGCCATTCCACCGCCGACTGGCTGGTGATCG
>JACCSL010000825.1 GCA_013812995.1 Ardenticatenales bacterium
GATACACTCCGCCGACCAGGATTCTTGAGGAGACTCGTCATGGATGAGACAGCCGCCGCCCCACAGAGCGTCCGCCATATTCTTTCTCTGTCCGGGGGGAAGGACAGCACGGCACTTGCTATTTATATGAAGGACCGTATTCCGGAAATGGAGTATGTCTTTTGCGATACGGGTGAGGAGCTACCAGAAACGTATGAGTATCTGGATAAGCTGGAGGTATATCTGGGAAAGCCTATCGAAAGGCTTAAACCCGATAACTCTTTTGAAGAACTCCTAAAGGTCAGACGAGGATTTCTACCGTCACCCCAAGTAAGATGGTGTACTGAGCTACTCAAGATCAAACCTTTTGAAAAGTATATTGGAGATGATCTATGTTATAGCTACGTTGGTATCCGAGCTGATGAACCTCATAGAAAGGGATATATCTCGACCAAGCCTAATATCATTGCTAGATATCCATTCATTGATGATGGACTTATCAAAGATGACATATTTCAAATATTAGATGAGAGTGGTTTAGGATTACCAGAATACTATAAATGGCGCTCACGATCTGGATGCTATTTCTGCTTCTTCCAACAGAGAATTGAATGGGTTGGGTTGCTAGAAAATCATGGTGATCTCTATGAGAAAGCTATAAAGTTTGAAAAAGAGGATGAAGCCACAGGGGAGCGTTACACTTGGGCAGCACGAGAAAGCTTAGAGGAACTGAAGAATCCAGAAAGAATTGAGCAGATAAGAGAAGAATTTGCTAAACGACAATCCAGGGGAGCTAAACTCCAGGCAAATCAAACTCTAACTCAAATTTTTAGTGATGAAGAACTAAGTGGTGATACAAGTTGTTTGATATGCCACCTTTAAGAATGGCTATTCAATTACCCAGGCACTTGCATTTGCCACGTCCGCGCGGGGCTAAAGCCACCGCGCTATGATAGCAAAGCCCCCGCTGGGGGCTGGGGTCGTGAGCCCCAACGGGGCTTTGCTACAATAGCCTGCTCCCTTCAGGGGCAGGCGGGCATCAAGGGAAAAGAGTTTCTTGATTCGAGTGTGCAATTGGGCTGACCTTTGATAGAACAGTAGGGGTGAAAAATGGCGAAAGTCAGCAGGCTTACAGGCTTAACTTTTCATCGGACGTTTGCTCTTAGTCGCCCAGCTATATCTGATATTCTCAAATTATCCTCTGGACGCAAGCCAGGGATTGATTCGCCTCTGAGTCGTGATGATATTAGGCAGGGAACTGCACTTGGCTCAATTTATGTGGAATCAATGCCCCGCTACGCTTTTGGCGCGGGACTGATTGACCAAAAAAACCACCTTACGCCCTTCGGCGAGCTCGCCGTACGCGCAGACCCCCTATTAGAACAGCCTGCCACACAATGGCTCATGCACTACTTTCTCAGTGCCCCCCACGGCCCCGGCCCCGCCTTCTGGCACGACCTCGTCGTGAGTCACCTCCGCCCGGGAAACGACCTGACAAAAGCCGGGATTACCGCCGCGATTTCTGGCTTTGTGGAGCGCACTGAGGGCAAAAGTCTGGGTGAGCGAACCACCGGCTCCACCGCTACCATCTTCCTGGGCACCTACAGCAAAAGCGACGGCCTGGGCTACCTCGGCTTCCTGGAAGAGCAAAAAGGCTCCTACCGAGTCCAAAAGACGAGCGCGCCACCCACAACGGTCCTCGCCGTTGCCCTCGCCGATTTCTGGCAGAGCCACCACAGTGAACGCCTCAGCATCAACCTGGATGACCTCATGGGCGAGCAGGGCCTGGCCGACATCTTCCAGATGAGCCAGCGCGACTTTGAAGGGGCATTGCGAGAGCTACAAAGCGACCGTATCATTGACATACATCGAACCGCCCCCCCCTATCAGGTATTTCTATTACAAAACAATCCAACACTTCACCTGGCTAAACTTTATGGCAACGACGCTATCTGATCTCATCGCTCATCTTCGTAGTGACGCCCTACGGGTCCGCACCGGCATCTGGCGTTACCCTCCTCAGGTGGTCTCCATCCCTG
>JACCSL010000859.1 GCA_013812995.1 Ardenticatenales bacterium
CCTCCAGGGTCGTGATCGGACCAATGGGCAGCGGCGGGGTTTCCCCCTCCAGCGCCTGGTAGCAGGCGGCGCAGATAGGCCGATCCATGAAATCCAGCGTAGTTGAAGGTGCCTGGCAGTTGTAGCAGGCCGGGGGAGTAAGCTTTCCAATCTTCTTCCTCATGTTGATCCCTCCTAGTTTTAATCAGGCACCCAGGGTTTCAGCGCCTTCTATCTTCCTGCCTACGTCTTCGGCTTAACCCGAATCTGCCCAACCTTGAGATAGCCACCGCTAACGCGCCGCTGGCTGCCCGCGTAACAGGCGGCGAGGGTGTGCTCCTCCAATCCCTTGGGGAGGGACAGCCAGCCCCGCGCTTCGAGAGCGCGCAGGAGAGGCAAGGGCGCTTCAGACAAGTTCAGCTTCAGCGCGTGGCCGACGACAACTCTCCCCTCCCTCCCCTCCCATTCCGAGACCAGCGTAAGTCCCTCAGCACTGGGAAGTCCCTGCTCTGTTGCCCAGGTAGCAACGCTCTTGAAATGCAGTGCGTGAGCAACCAAGTCTCTTGGATCTGCCTGGCAGATCAGATCTACCCCAGGCACATCGAGAGGGATGCTCCGCGCGTGCAAGCTCGGGTAGACCAGCTCGCGGCCTGTCGGAGTGTACCAGATATAGTCCTTGGCCGGATGCCCCTCTGTCCCCGTTTGCAGCAGCTCCAGCAACGGCATAGCATCATCAAAGCCCTTGCTCACCGCCCGCGCACGGGCACGGGCAGCACGATTCCGCGCCTTCTGGATGAGCTGCTGCTTCCGCCGCGTAAGGTCCTCGTGAGCTAGCCAGAGCTGTTGATGAGAGGGAGTTGTTCGCGCCGGGGCCGCTACCTCGGCCTGCCTTGCCAGATGCTTTACCTCCTCGACCAGACCCTCGATGGCTCCAAGATCGGTTTCGGCTTTTGCCGCCTGCTGCGCCCGCGTCAAGAGCTGCACCTGCTGCTCGACCTCTGCCACCGCAGCAACAAAGGGCTGCACCGCTGTCGCCTGGAGTTGGTCCTGCTCTGCCAGGGCGGCCAGCAGCACCCGAGCAATAGAAAGAGGCACGGAGACGTGCAGTTCATCCCCGTTAAAAAGCTGGATCATCGAGCCTTCCCCCTATTCTTGGAGCGCTTGGCCCTGCCGTTGGCCTTCTCGTTCCCCGCTACCAGGTGCGCCTCGCGGGCGGCCTGCGCCTTCAGGCAGGTAAAGACCGAGCGGCCCGAGACAGCCATCTTTCTTTTGTTACGCCGCTTGCGATCACGCCCGGCGGCTCGCTGTAGTCCTTTGTGCATAGTCTCCCCCTACCTTTTTCAAAGTGCGTAACCTACGATCAGAGTCTGGCTTTGCCAGGGTGGCACCCGGCTTCAATCCAGGTGCAGAGGATGAACAATGTGTTTGATGTTCAGCGCCCAACGCCACCAGGCGATCTCCAGCGTGCGCCCCATCTCAGCCTCTCCGATAGCCGACGGTCCCCAGAGCATCGTGCTCCGGTACAGCAAGGCCGGGAGGATGTATCGCTCCTTGCCCGGCGAGTCCCATGCGGTGCAGAAGGACACTCGGCATCGTCCGCCAAAAAACTCTCGTTGCCACTCCATTGAAAGCCCTCTCCCCTGCTCAATCGACTATAATAACTCTCAGCATAGCAAGGTAGCGCGACAGAGTTATGTAAAGCAGAAGGCGAGTTGCAGGTTTGTCCTGCCTCCTTGCTACACTGAGGAAGTTAGATTCTGTCTCGACGGAAACCATGCGGAACCAGGGGGTGTTTATGGGCAAACAGAAAACATCGCAGCGCGTCGGCGATCAGAGGCCGCTGGAGGTCGCGCGCCTTGGCACACGCCTGCTCCCCCGCCCTACCCGCGCTGTGGAGCAACTCCCTCTCGGCCAAGTCGCCTGGTTCTTGAAATCCATGCGCCTGGTTCGTGTGGTCCAGCGGTGGCCCGACGGATACAGCGTGGCCCGCGTCGATACGGGCAAGCAGCTCTTCACTACACGCCAGGGCCTCGCGCCGCTGGTAGACCCGCGCGCCCTGGAAGAGCCCTCCATCTCCCCTACCCTCCCTGCGCCATCTGACGAGACCCGCGCAACGTGGGAGTTGAGCGGTATTACCGAATCGGTAGATCACGAAGCAGGCGAGATCAGCTTCTGGCTGGAGGGCTTCGACGAGGTGCAGCGCACCCCCATTGCCCCATCTATGCCTGGCTGGGTGCTCCTCCCGGAAGCGGCTTTCAGGACGCGCGTTCCGCGCCGCTGCGTGCGTGCGCAGAGCCTGGCTGGGGTGGTCTGGGGGAAGTTCGAGGTGCAGTCGCTCGCGGGGCTGCTGGAAGAAGAGCTGCTCGCGGACCTGGCACGGCTCTTGGAAGGCCGTGCTAGCAACATCGCGGTGACGGATTAACAGGTCGTCTCAGGAGGCCCGCGCGTGCAGATAGATCAAACTGGCAACCTCTCCCTCTCCCTCGAACACCTCCTGGGGGAAAGCATCGCGGTGCTCGGCATCAAAGGTTCCGGCAAGAGCAATACAGCAGCGGTCATGGCCGAGGAGATGCTTGCCTCGGGCTTACCACTCGCCCTCGTGGACATCGCCGGAGAATACTGGGGGTTGAGGGAGCGCTACCCCATCCTGGTGCTGGGCCGTGGTCCCACCGCCGATCTGGAGATCGCTCCCAGCCACGGCAGCGCCCTGGCTGAGTTCTCGCTACGCCAGAGCGTGCCACTGATCCTCGATCTCGGGGACTTCTCTACGGAGGAGCGCCTGGTGCTACTGGAACGCTTCTTTGAAGAACTCTGGCGGGTCGCGGGTGAGCTGCGCCGCCCCTACGCTATCTTCCTGGAGGAGGCCCCTTCATTCCCCAGGCGGGCGCACCTGCCGCGCTCCGGGGTCTAAAGGAGACCCTTACGCGCATCGCGACGGAGGGGCGCAAGCGGGGCCTTGGCATCGTCATGGTCGGCCAGCGCTCCGCCCGCCTCGATAAGAACGTGCTGTCGCAAGCGGGGATCCTCCTGCTGCATCATGTCCGCCACCCTGCCGATGTTGGGGTTTACAGACGTAAGGGCGAGAAAGCCCAGTTGGATTTATCCCTG
>JACCSL010000914.1 GCA_013812995.1 Ardenticatenales bacterium
CCCGAATCCAACCCGCTCATTGGCCTAGCAATTCATCGCGCGGATGGGACGCACATTAACGGCCCCAATAATCGCTTCGGCGGGCTTGAGCTTGGCATGGTTGAGGGAGATGGCACGATCAGCTATACCATCCCCGATTTGCCCCTCATGAGTGGCTTTTATGATCTGACGGTTGCGATCTATGACACGACGGGAAGCCATGCCTTTGATGTTCACAGCCACGCCTATCAATTCCAGATAAGCGCCGGAGGCACGCAGGAGCAGTACGGAATCCTTTGCATTCCGGGTCAGTGGGAACAGCACAGCACGCAGGATAGGACGTCAACCCCCGACACGAAATCCGCTGTTGTGGCACGGGTCTAGTGACTCAAACCCGCATTCTTATCATCAGCAACGATATTGTTGGTAGCAATATGGCCGGTCCTGGGATTCGCTCGCTGGAACTCGCCCGCGTCCTGAGCAAAATCTTTGATGTGGTTCTGGCGGCTCCAAACGAGAGCGACCTGCCTCAAGAAGCCATTCGGCTGCACCCCTACCAATACCATCATTGGGATAGTCTTCGCCCTGCGCTTGAGGGCGTCGATGTTATCTTTGCCACCGGCTTTGCGCTTCAAATGTTTGCGCCACTTCTCGATTTTCCGCTCCCTATCGTCATTGATCTGTACGATCCTTTCCCTCTGGAAAATCTCTATCTCTTCGAGGAAGTAGATACCGCTCAGAAACAACAAGTTTACCAGACTGACCTGAGCATTGTCGATGTGATGTGCCGCCGGGGAGACTACTTTGTTTGTGCCAATGAGCGCCAGCGCGATTGGTGGTTAGGGGTTTTGCAGGCAAAGGGGCGCATCAACGCGTTGACGGCAGGCGAGGATCCCTCCCTGCGTCGCCTGGTCGATGTGCTGGCGTTTGGCCTGCCCTCCCGCTTGCTGGCGACGGACGCGCCGGGTCCCAGAGAACTTCTGCCTGCTATCTCCCTGGATGACCCGCTGATTTTGTGGGGCGGCGGTCTGTGGGCATGGCTGGATCCCATTACCCTGATCCAGGCGATGCCTCTGATCCTGGCGGAGGTGCCGCGTGCCAAATTGCTCTTTCCGGGCACGCGGCACCCGAACAGCTTGGTTCCGATGATGAAGCGTACCGTGGAGGCTATCGCGCTGGCGGAGCAGATGGGATTGACCGAGCAGAGCATCTTCTTCGGGGAGTGGATTCCCTACGACTCCTGGACCAGCTATGTGATGCAGTCGGATGTCGCCATCTCCCTGCACTATGATACCCTGGAGACGCAATTTTCCGCCGTGCGGAGCCGAATCCTGAGCTATATCTGGGCGGGCCTACCGATGGTAGTTACAGAGGGAGACGCCGCGAGCCGTCTTGTTCAGGAGTATCATCTAGGAGAGGTCGTCCCTTACGAGGATGTCGAGGGCGTGGCAGAGGCTATCGTGAGAGTGCTGAGGCAGGGCAAGGCACCCTATCGGGCGGGACTAGATGCCATCGCCCCAACGCTCACTTGGGAGGAAGTTGCCAGGCCGCTGATGGAGTTCTGCCACGCGCCGCGCCTGGCCCCTGATCGAGTGGCCGGATGGGTGACCTCCAGAGCCGAGGTGAACGGCCACAGCAACCACATCCAACAACAGCAACTTGAGATCGCGCAGCTCCGGCAAACCATCCAGGCGTATGAGCAAGGCCGCTTCATTCGCCTGATGCAAGAGGTGGAGCGCCTCAAGAGAAAGCTCTTTTCTTTCTAATGAATCGCCCAACGGTTTCAATCATCATCCCTGTCTGGAATGGGGAAGCCTACCTGGAGGCGTGCCTGACGGCGCTGCTGGCGCAGGAGGGAGCCTCGTTCGAGGTCATTGCGGTGGACAATGCCTCCAGCGATGGCTCGGTGCCGTTGGTGGCAGAGAAATTTCCTACGGTGCGATTGATTCGCAACACAACGAACCTTGGCTTTGCCGGAGGATGCAATGTGGGACTTCGTGCGGCGCAGGGGGATTATCTTATTCTGCTCAACCAGGATACCAGGGTCAACCCCGGATGGCTCGCCGTGCTGGTCGAAACGCTTCAGGATGAGAGCATCGGCATTGTGGGCTGCAAGATCTTCTACCCGGATGGTGTGACGCTCCAGCACGCCGGGGCCTGGTTCGAGTGGCCGCTGGGGTTGGCGCATCATCATGGCTATGGCGAAGCAGATAGCGAGGAATGGAGCACGGCCCGAGAGGTCGAGGCCGTCACCGGAGCCGCCATTGCTCTGCGGCGAGAGGTACTGGAGAAGGTTGGGCTGCTGGACGAAGGATTCTGGCCCGGTTACTTCGAGGATTCCGACTGGTGTCTTCGCATCCGACGCGCAGGATACAAAATCTGGTATCAACCCGCTGCCACTCTGCTCCATCAGGAGAGTACCTCCATTCGCGACCCGCTGCTGCGCTCCCAGTTTTATCAACGCGGACGGCTGCGCTTTCTTATGAAGCACACGCCCCCGGGGCGCTTCCTGAGCGAGGTTGTCCCGGCGGAGGAGCGCTACCAGGAGCCTGCCATCATGGGGCGGGAGAGCCGCGCCCTGCGTCAGGCGTACCTGACTATGATTCCCGAGGTCGCGTCCTTGCTGCGCAAGGGGTGGCAAGCGGACCCCTCTTTAATAGAAGAGATAGTCCGGGCCTTCAAACGTCTCTACCACCGGGCATGGGAAACCGATTGGAAACGAATCGAGGCGGTCGTTGGCCTTGCCACTGAGAGTTACTTACCCCCTTATGGCTTTCATCCCGTACCTTCCCTGGAAGGCGTGTCCCCTTCACTTCAATTATTCGAGTTTCGTTCTTCGCTCCCGATTCTTGGGTCTCTGCTCAGTCGATTCCGGCAAGCCTGGTACGATATGGCGGCGCGGTGGGTGGTGGATGACCTACGCGAGCAGCAGACGCGGGTGAATCAATACCAGATGGAAATCAACAAGCGGTATGAGGCGTGGATTCAGTGGATGCACGGGCGGCAGGGTGAGTTGATTAGGATTGATAAGATGCAAAAACAGGGATTACACGCCCTGGCGAAGCAAGTGCAGGAGATGGCCGAAGAAAACGCGCTGTTGGCCGGTGAGATTAGTGCCCTGCGCCTCCAACTCCTGCGGATGAAAGAAGAGGAAGATAGATGAGTGTTGAGATAGCCGATGATCTGATCGCGATTCGCGACCCGGACATTGACCCGGATGCCATTATGGAGCAGATCCGCGAGCGGGTTCAGCAGCGGCGCAAAGAGAAAGGATTCGATCAGAGAACCTTTCCCTCCTTTGGCCTGGCAGAGCGCCCCGATGCCCCCAGTGACCGACCCTATGATACCGACCTTTATTATTATCTGCGGCTTGCGAACGATAACTTCGCTCAGGCAGAGACCAGCGTGGTGCTGGCTTCGTCTCCGGCCACCCAACTTCCTATCATCGGGTGGTTGTGGAGCCTGGTGCGACGCGAGGTACATCACCTGGTCATCTTCTACGCAAATCGCTCGGTCAACCATCAGGTGAACGTCAACCGCTATCTGGTCAGTGTCCTGAACCGGCTGACCGCCGTGACGCAGGAGCAGCAGCAGACCATCCAGGAGTTGCAGCAAGAGATCGAAACGCTACGAGCACGCGATGGCGGACGCTGAGATCATGCGGGTGGCAGTGGTAGTTCCCCGATACGGGGCCGACATCGGGGGCGGGGCCGAATCTCAGGCGCGGGGCTTCGCGGAGGAGGGGGTCCGGCGTGGGTGGCAGGTGGAGGTGTGGACGACCTGCGTGCGAAGTCACTACACCTGG
This sequence comes from Ardenticatenales bacterium, assembly GCA_013812995.1. Taxonomy (GTDB): domain Bacteria; phylum Chloroflexota; class Anaerolineae; order Ardenticatenales; family Ardenticatenaceae; genus JACCSL01. Next base: position 3,785 of record JACCSL010000914.1, read on the forward strand.
GAAAACGTCTACCCGGAAGGAACCTCGCGCCTCAATGGGGTTCTCGTCCGGCGCTTTCCGGTTCATCTTCGTAACCTGGAGCAGCATGGTCGCCTGGCAGTGAAATTGGATGCGCGCCAGCGTCTCTCCTCCATAGAGCAGTACAAGTGGCTAGAGGGAGGCGCGCACAGTCCGCGCCTCTATGATCATGTGGCCCGCCATGCGAAGGGCTTTGATGCAGTCGTTGTTCTCCCCTACGCCTCCCCCCTGATGAACCTGGCGGCCTGGGCGGCCCCGGAGCGAGTCATCATGTGGCCTTGCCTGCACGACGAACCGTATGCGTACCTGGAACCAACCCGCCTGTTGCTGGAGAGCGTCTGGGGCGTCATGTTCAACTCCCCGGAGGAACGAGACCTGGCTGTAAAGCAGTTGATGGTGGAGATGCAGCATCATGTTGTCCTGGGGGAGGGCGTCACCCTGGCGGCTCATCGGCCCCAAACCATTTCTATCTCCCGAGACCTCTTGTATGTGGGACGGTTGGAAGGCGGTAAAAATCTGATTCTGCTTTACGAATATATGCAGCGCTACGCCAGCGAGGGAGGCGAGAGTCGGCTCATCGTGGTGGGCAGCGGCCCCCTCCAACCACCTGCGCATCCGGCCTTCGAGTATCGAGGGTTTGTATCAGAAGAGGAAAAGGCGCGGGCTTACACGGCCGCGCTTGCGCTATGCCAACCCTCTTTGAACGAGAGTTTCTCGCTGACCATCATGGAATCCTGGCTCGCGGGACGCCCTGTGCTGGTGCATGGGAATTGCAGCGTGACGCGGGGGCATGTCCAACGCAGCAGCGGGGGCCTCTGGTTTACCTCTTACGACGATTTCACAGGTGCCATCGAGTGGCTACGGGCCAACGAGGCCGGAGCCACCCAGATGGGGGAAAATGGTCAACAGTATGTGCAGAGCAACTACACCTGGCCGAGCGTCGTGGCGCGCTTCGAGCGGCTGGTGAAGCAGTGGCGCGGCGAGCAGGTTGATGTGGCCGTGGAGGCATTGGGATGAGCAAGCCAGTTCTGAATCAGATGACCGTTGGCGCGACCATCGGGGATGCGATCACCGATCATGCGTTTATCATTCGCCGCTGGCTCCGCGAGTGGGGCTTTGAGTCCGAGATCTACGCCGAACACATCCATCCGTCGCTCTCCAAAGAGGTGCGCTCCGCCCTCACCTATCGGCCTGGGCGGGAGGAAAAGACCCTGATCCTGCACCATAGCACAGGTTCTCCTCTGATTGATCGCCTGCTAGAGCTTCCGGTAGAGTTTCTGATGGTGTACCACAACATCACACCAGCC
>JACCSL010000960.1 GCA_013812995.1 Ardenticatenales bacterium
CAGAGCGTCTTGCCGCTGGCGGTAGGCGTCACCACCACGATTTCCTCTCCCCGCTGCGCCGCCTCGACGGCCGCTGCCTGGTGGATGTAGAGCTGGTCAATCCCCTGGGCGCGGAGGGCAACGCTCAGGCGCGGGTCAAGCGAGGTGGGGAACGGGGCATAGCGGGGCGGCTTGGGAGGCAACTGTTCCCAATGGGTGATACAGCGGATCAACTCAGGCTGCTGGAGGTGATGGAGGGCAGTCAATACAGACATGGAAACCTCCTCAGAGGGAGAACGATTGTTCGGATGATTATAGAGAGGTGGGTTCCAACCTACCAATATGTTCACAAAGCGCAATGGGTGTTGTCAGCCACTATTCACCAAAGAAGCATAGGATAATCCGGAGCATCTGGTATGTTGTTTTATCGTACAACCCGATATGGTGTAGAGCTGCTTGCATGTACGGCAAAATTTCAAGCAGAACTATGATGAAAACGCAATCAACAACTGCTCCATAACCTTCAACCTTCAAATAACAACCCAAGTTGCTCTCTTATTTTGTACTAGATTATAATAGACGCACCGATGTGGCCCACAAGGCGACTAGGGGAATGCTCATGGACTGCCCCGTCTGCGGCAAAGCCAATCCACTCCAATCGAGGCTATGTGGTCACTGTGCCACACCGCTCTTAAATATGTGTGATCGTTGTCACTTCGAGAACCCGCCAGGCTTTCGTTTCTGCGGAAACTGTGGCTTCCGCATTGGTGAAACGGTGCCTGTGGCAGAGCCTCGCCAACTGAAAGAGCAAGGAACCACCGGTCACATCACCAAGCGGCTGCGCTCGATGATGCCGGAGGCTTTTGCGGAGAAGATCGCGGCGGAACGAGGCCGGGAAGGGAGTGAGCGGCGGGAAGTTACCGTGCTATTCATGGACCTCCAGGGCTTTACTTCGTTCTCCGAGCGCAACGATCCCGAGGCGGTCTTCGAGCGCCTTGGCTACTATCTGAGTTCGTTCATTGAGGTAATCTATGCCTACGAGGGCTCCGTCGATAAGTTCACCGGAGACGGCCTCATGGCGCTGTTTGGGGTGCCAGTGGCGCATGAAAACGACCCGGAGCGCGCCTGCCGGGCCGCCCTCGACATGCAGCGGCTGCTCAATACCATCAACGAGCAGCTACAGGATAAAAGCGCAAGCGGCAACGAACTGAGTATGCGCATTGGCATCAACACCGGGCAGGTCATTGCGGGGAGCATTGGCCCTGATCTGCGCATGGAGTATACCGTGGTCGGGGACACGGTGAACGTCTCCAAGCGTCTGGAGACAGCCGCCCAACCGGGTAGCATCCTGATCGGTGAGAGCACCTATCATCGGGTAGCAGAGCTATTTGAGGGGGAAGACAAGGGAACTCTGGAGTTGCGCGGACGGCAGGAGCCGGTGCATTGCTATCAACTCAAGGGGCTGCACGCCCTACCGGCCAGCCACGGACGCGGGCGGGTCAGGCTTCCGATGATTGGCCGCGCTGAAGAGCTGAACACGCTGGAAGAGACGGTTCGGAAAAGCTATCGGGGCATGGAGCAGGTGATCCTGATCACTGGCGAGGCCGGGATTGGCAAGAGCCGCCTGCTGCGGGCATGGCAGCGGCGCACCGCCCTGCAAGAGACGCGTGTTCTGTACGGGGCCTCCCTCTCTTACCGGCAGCCCATCTCCTACTGGCCCTTCATTACGCTCCTGCAAAATCTTTTCGATATTCGGGAAGAGGATAGCGACGAGCTGAGATGGCAGAAGTTAGAGAATGGGGCGCAGGAGCTCGCCTCGGAGCTGGCCCCCGGCGAGTTGCTACCTTTCATCGCTCACTTCCTCGGTCTGCCTATTCCAGACGAGGAGATGGCCTGGCAGCTCCAGCAACTGGCCCCGGCGCAGTTGCGTCAGCAGAGCTACATTGCGCTACGCGTCCTGCTGGTGACGCTCGCCTACCAGCAGCCGCTGGTACTTATCTTGGAAGATCTTCACTGGGCCGATAGCTCAACGCTGGACCTGCTCTCCTTCCTGATGGGCAAAAGCTCGAAGGTGCCCCTCACCTTCATCCTTGTAACTCGTCCCCTGGAGGGACCGGCCAGTGAACGGTTGAGCAAGATGAGTAGCGAGGTCAAGGCGGAGCTGACGCGCCTGGCCCTGGCCCCACTGGATGAGCAGGAGATGGAGCTGCTGATCGAGGCCTGGCTCTCGCCAGCAGAGGGCGAACAGGAGGCCAGCGGCAAGAGCCTGACCCCGCTCCCCGCGCCCTTCCGGGAGTACCTGCTCGCACAGGCCGAGGGAAACCCCTTTTTCCTGGAAGAGTTGCTGGAAATGTGGGCAGCGCAAGAGTACCTGATCTATCAACATGGGCAGTGGGAACTGCGCCCCAACCTGACCATCGAAGAGAGCGCCATTCCGCCCTCGCTGAACGCGCTCCTGACCGCGCGCTTGGACCGCCTGCCGGAAGATGCGCATCGCACGCTCCAGCTCGCCTCGGTGATCGGGCGCACCTTCCCCCTCAATCTGCTTCAGCATCTGGCACGCCAGCAGATACGCCCGCTGCCCTTGGCTGAGCTGCTGGAGTTTCTGGAAGCCGAGCGACTCATCGAGCGCGAGGGGCCGGACGGCGGCTCGTCCCGGTGGCGTTTCCGTCATCCCCTTGTGCGCGACACACTCTACCAGGAGATGCTACGAAGTGAGCGACGCGACCTGCATGAGGTGGTGGGCGGGAGCCTGGAGCTACTTTTCCGGGAACGTGTCTCCCCTAAGACAGGCGGCTGGAGCGGGGCGCAGACACAACAGGTTGAACTGATTGCGCATCATTACGAGCAGGCAGAGGAGTGGGAGCGCGCGCTTCCCTTCCTCCGCATCGCGGCCGAACATGCAGCGGCGCGCTTCGACAACGAAACGGCCCTGCTCTACGCCAAGCGCTGCCTACGGCTCGTCGAGAAAACCTTCGTCAGTTGGGATACCTGTCGCCACCTGCATGAGTTGATGGGCGAGGTCTATCTCGCGGACAACCAGTTCAACACAGCGGAGCAGCACTTCCGCATCGCGATGGAAACGCTGGATGAGGCCCAAATAGAGGACGCGCGGCGGACGGCGGAGCTATTCCGCAAGCTGGCACGGCTGAATGAGCGGCGCGGGGACTATGAGGAGGCGCTACGCTGGCTGAATCGCGCACAGAGCGAACTGGAGCAGGATGAGAAGGCGCAGGGGAGCGTCGAGCTTGCCAGGGTCTTGAATGATACGGGATGGGTGCTCCTCCGACAGGGCGATCTCCCCCGAGCGCAGGCGCTCGCCTACGAGAGCCTGCGACTTCTGGAGGGCACCGAGTATCTACAAGACATTGCCTCCGCCTACAATCGGCTTGTGGCAACCTACATGGTTCAGGGAAACTGGCAGCAGGCCGAGGCATTTGCGCTGAAGGGGCTCAAGCTACGGGAATCCATCGGCTTTCAACCGGGAATTGCCTCTTCTTGCCAAACTATGGCAACCTTACTGACATATCTCGGCAGATGGGACGAGGCACTACAGTATGCCGCGCGGATGCTTGGTCTGGGCCACAGTACCTCGTCGCGGAGCACCGAATGCGAGGCTCTGATTCTTCAGGCAACGCTCTACCTCTACAAAGGCGCGCTGGACCGGGCACTGAGCAGGGCAGAGACAGCCCGCGCCAGGGCCGACGAGCTCGCCCTTCTGCCGCTTCGCCTGCAAGCATATCGAACCCTGGCCCACGTTCACCAGGCTCGTGGGGAACTCAGAGAAGCCCATTTGCTGGTTCTAAGGGCCATCGAGTGTGCGCATCTGCTGGGGGAACGGGAGGCAGAGGCCACCACCCACACCGATCATGCCGCCATCCTGCTCGCACGCGGGAAGGTGCGAGAGGGGCAGAGCGAGGCGCGTCAGGCCCTACGACTGGCGACGGAGTTATCGATACCGATGGTGGTGGCGGGAGCGCGGCGCGTGCTGGGAGCCTGTCATCTATCGCTAAACGACCTGGCCGGAGCGGAAAACCATCTCAACAAAGCAGCCCTCATCTACGGCCAGATGAACCTACCCTATGAACTCGCCCGTTCTACCCTGCTCCTGGCCCGCCTGCGAATGAGCCAGAACAATGCGAAGGACGCGCGCGTGCTGTGTAAACAGGCGGCACGCGCCTTCTGCGTCCTGGGCGCGGTCGCGGAGTTTAAATATGCCAGAGCCCTGGTCAAAAAGTGGGTAGCGCAGCCACCTCAGGGCGTCGTCGCAAGCACTTTATGAGTTTTAGTTATACTCTGCATGCAACATTGACGCTGTCACCTGCAGACTAGAAAAGACACCAGGAACAGGCTATGGATTTGCGAAGTGTCCTACTCTTTAGCGGTCTGGATGATGTTGCCCTCGCCGCCCTCCGCTCCCGCCTGACGCTACGCCGCTACCGCAAGGGCGAAATTATCATGCGCGCGGGTGCCTACGGCGACTCCATGTTCATCATCCGCTCCGGGCAATTACAGGTTTTCGCGGAGGGTAAGGATGGGGCAACCACCATCATCACCCACCTGAGCCCTGGGCTGCCTGTCGGCGAGCAGGCCCTCCTCCTCGGTGAGCGCCGTAGCGCCAACGTGCGGGTGAGCATCGAGGCAGAGCTATGGGAGTTGAAGAAGCGAGATTTTGAAGATTTGTTCATCGGCTATTCCTCCTTCGCGCTTTCCTTTAGCCGGGAGCTCGCCCGCCGCATCAACCGTACCACCCGCCAACCCAAAGAGCAGGAAATCACGAATCTGCTGGCCATCCTGGGCACCGGAATCTCGCAGTTGGTGACGGACCTGGCCTACATCACGGGGGAACGGATCATCCTGCTGGACCTCGGGGGTCTCTCGGCCGGAGACCGGGATGTGGACCCCATCGTAACGCTTTCCCAGATGGACCCCAACCTGACGCCGGAGGCACTTGCCACGCGGCTCGGGGTGCTGATAAACCAGTATGACCGCGTGCTAATGGCCATTCCCCCCTACGAAAACGCCCTCTCACGCAAGGCGGCGGAACAGGCCGAGGTCATCATCGAGTTGAACAACCGCTCGACGCCCTGGGTCAAGCGTTTTGCGCGTGACGGGCGCTACTGGCATCAGCCGCTGTCCAATGGAGGGCTGACCCGCATGGCCCGACGCATCGCCCGGCGGCGTGTGGGCCTGGCTCTCTCATCGGGGAGTGCGTGGAGTATTGCCCATATCGGGGTGCTGCGGGTTCTGGAGCGGGAAGGGTTCCCCATCGACATGATTGCGGGAACCAGCGGTGGCGGATTGTTCGGGGGCCTCTACGCCATCGGCAAGTCGCTGGACGAGGTCGAAGCCTTTGCCAGGAGCCTGGCTAGAATTTCCAGCCCGCGTAGCGGCTTTGGGGGGCTGGCGGACATCAACATTCCGCCCCGCCACGGCCTGGTCAAGGGGCACAAACTGATGAAGTGGCTGGAGCAGAACTACGAGCATAAGGACTTTTCTGAGGCGGTCATCCCCCTGAAGGTGATTGCCTGTGATGTGATCCTCGGTGAAGAGGTAGTCTTCGACAGCGGGCCTATCGCCGAGGGCATTCGCGCGACCTTCTCCATTGTTCCACTCTTTGACCCCGCTTACCTGCGCGGCCGCTGGCTGATCGATGGGGCGGCTGTGAACCCCGTCCCCACGAGCGTCCTCCGCGATCACGTAGACATCATTATTGCCTCCTCCGTCATCGCCTCGATTGAAGAGCGCCAGAGTCGCAAGGTGCTCATTGAGTCAGGAAAGCTGCCGAACATCTTCGCGTTGATGTTCGGCAAAGAAGGTATCATGGAATCCGGTATTATCCAGAGCAAGATGGGGCACGTCGATGTTCTCATCCAGCCAGATGTGGCCCTGTACGAAGCCTCGGATTTCAGCCGAATCGACGAGTTTATCGCGGCGGGCGAGGAAGCAGCAGAGAAGGCCATCGCGTCCATTAAGGGCGTGCTCCAGCCGCAACCCCGGAGCCCGGTATGAGACAGGTGAAAGTCCCGTTGATCATCAAGACAGTCTGGGGCGTTGGGCATAGATTGGTGGGAGGGCAATGACACTCCGTCAACGTTTAACAGGCAGTTACATCTACGTGGCACTGGCCGGGCTGCTCCTGGCGAGTCTCGCGGGGGCTGTGCTGGCGCGTACCTTCCAGGTCCGTGCCGCTGAGCGCAGCGTTCGCCTGCTGACCGCTGTGGTAGCCTCCGGCGTCGAGGCTCCTATCGAGGATCGGCTTCCCAATGTAGCGGCGCTGGAGCAATTGGCCCACGCGGAAGGGGTTCGTCTCCTTCTGGTCGAGCCGGATGGAACGGTGCATCAGGACAGCCAGAACTCGCTGGAAGATGATAAATTGCCGGTGGGCGATCTTCTCAGTGAGGAAGCGATCAACACCCGGGTGGTACGGCAGCTTGATATGGAGGGAGAGTCCTATTTTATCAGCCCAGTACCGTTGGAGGCAGAGGACAATCGTCGCCTGCTCGTGGCTATAAAGAGCGGTAGCCTGCTGGATGCCTGGTACTGGTTACTACCTATGGTGATAGCACTGTGTGCGCTGGGTACGCTCGCGGCCTGGGTAGCAGGCTCTCAGATAGCACAGCGAATCGCGCGCCCTGTCGAGGCCCTCAAGGTGGCGGCGGACAAGATTACTGAAGGCGATTATGAGGTGCGGGTCGATGCGCCCTTGGACATCACCGAGCTTCAGACGCTCTCCAAGTCCTTCAACATGATGGCCGATGAGGTGCGCAGCGCCCGCCAGACCCAGAGAGACTTTCTTGCCAATGTCAGCCATGACCTGCGCACCCCGCTGACTTCTATTCAAGGCTTCAGCCAGGCCCTCATGGATGGGGCGGTACCCGAGGAGCAGGGCGCGCGCGTCGCCGGGATTATCTACAACGAGGCCACCCGCCTGAGCCGGCTCGTGCAGGATCTGCTGGACCTGGCGCGCATTGAGGCGGGACGCTTCAGCATGGTGCAGCGCGATATCAACCTCAAAACGGTGCTGGAGCGCTGTAGTGAGAAGTTCAAGCCGCAGGCGGAGTCACTAGGAGTCACCTTCGAGTCGAAGATTACCAAGCGCGCGCTCCCCGTTCATGGGGATGCGGACCGTCTGGAGCAGGTGGTCACCAACCTCATCGACAATGCGATCACCTACGCCCAGGATGGTGGAG
>JACCSL010001059.1 GCA_013812995.1 Ardenticatenales bacterium
TTCCTACCCCAAGTGCTAGAGAATACTCAACCTCTCGACTCCATTCCTTTTCTTGGAAGGCTAGAGTAGCAAAAACGGGCCGGGGGAGCAAACCTCCCCCGGCCCGTTTTTGGATTTGGTGGCGAAGCGCAAGACTACTTGCGCAGCCCCAGGCGTCCCAACAGTTCCCGATAGCGATTCAGATCTTTTTTCTGTAGATAAGCCAGATGGCGTCGTCGCTGGCCTACCAGCTTGAGAAGCCCACGACGAGAACTCTCGTCCTGCTTGTGGCTTTTCAGGTGCTCGGTAAGCTCATTGATGCGGGTCGTCAAGAGAGCGACCTGTACCTCGGGGGAGCCTGTATCATTCGTGCCACGACCAAAATCATCCACAATCTGCTGTTTTTGGGCCTTTGAAAGGGCCATGCTTGCAACTCCTTTAATATTACCCGTCGCCCAGCAAAAGCCAGTCGGGGGGTCAGTCAGCCAGACCGGAGAGTATATCACGCTCACTTTATACATCAAAAAGGGAGGGGGCTTCCCCTCCCTTCGGGTGGGTACATCGTCAGGGTAAAAAGGGCTGGAACGCCTCGAAGGGCTGCGCGCCTACCAGCCGGCTGCCATTGATGATGAAGGTCGGCGTACCACTGACGCCCAGCCGCAGCCCCTCATTGAGCCCCGCCTGTACCTCGTCGCTGTGGCGACCGCTTTCCACACAGGCGGTCAGCTCCTTGCCATCCACGCCGCTCGTCGATGCCAACTGTGCAAAGATGGGCAGGGGCTCGGCGACGCCGCTCCACTCATCCAGGCTGTCAAAGAGGGCATCGTGCATGGCCCAGTAGGCCTCGTCGCCACCCAGTTCACCCGCGCAGCGCGCCGCCTCGGCCGCCGCCGGGGCCTGGGGATGGATGCTCAGCGGGAAATCCACATAGAGAAGTTGAACCGTGCCATCCTCGATGCGAGATTCCAGCTCTGGCAGGGTGTTGTTCACCCACTGGCGGCAAAAAGGACACTGGTAGTCGCTAAACTCGACAATGGTCACGGGGGCATCGGCGCTGCCCCGGCGGTAGGCGTTCTCCAACACTGTGGGGTCTACCTCCAGCCCCGTCATCTTCGGTCCCTGTGTGAAGTCGCTCTCTGGCAGAGGCTCGCTGCTGGCGCGCCAGCTCGTGGCGACCCCCTGAACCTCGGGAATGAGGTGGACCTGCTTTGTCTTCAGGTTCAGTGCCGTGAGGTCGTAGCGCTCCCCATTCACTGCCGTGGTGTAGAGCAGCCATTCCCCGTCCGGGCTCCAGATGGGGGCAATGGTCGGCAGAGTGCTATCGGTGATCTGCGCCCGCTCGCTCCCGTCCGGGCGAATGGTGTGAATCGCAGGCAGGCCCCCGGTCGTCAACGAGTAGAAAGCAATGGTCTCGCCGTCCGGGCTCCAGGCGGGCGCGCTGTCCGTGCCGCTCTCGTTCTCCGTCAGGCGCGTCGTCTCGCCGCTCGCCACATCGACCACCCAGAGCGACTCTCCGAGTTCATCTTTGTTGCTATAGGCAATGCGCTCCCCGTCCGGGCTCCAACTTCCCAACTGATCCTCACCGGGGGTTTGGGCGACCCGGCGCGGGTTGTTACCATCGCCCTCCATTACCCAGAGATCCACATCGCCGCCCTCACGCTCACTCGTGAAGGCGATAAATTTTCCATCGGGGCTCCAGGCGGGCTGGATGTCATAGCCGGGGGAGTTGGTCAGGTTCACACTCTTGCCCGTCTCCATGGCCATGCTGAAAATATCGGGGTCGGTGTTCAGGTTACCCGCGAAGAGCACCTGGGAGCCATCAGGGGAGATGACAGGGAAGAGACTCTCCGTAAATTCCTCAGAGACGGGGCGCAGGCCACTCCCGTCCGCGTTCATCAGGAAGGAGCGAATCTGCCCGCCCTCGCCATAGGGACCCATAAAGGCAATGCGCCCCATCTCCACCGGGGGCGGCTCCAGCGTAGGGTCCGCGCCGCCAACAAGGGTTTCCGCCGAAGGAACCGAGGTGGCTCCGGTCGGGGCGGTCGGGCCAGTTGGCTCCTCTGGGTTTTCAGACTCCGCTTCGCCTGGTGCCGCCGCTGGAACCGTGGCATTGGGGTCGGGCGTGGCCGTGACGACGATATAAACTTCCCGCGTGCCACAGGCGCTCAAAAAGAGCACAAGGAGCAGCAACAGGAGAGAGACAGGTAGCCGAGTAAAACGAATCACAGCTTCATTTCCTTTTCAAACAGGTGAGGGGAAGAAGTGGAGCCGAGCCACACTTTCGACGTGGTAGGTCTGGGGAAAGAGGTCTACGGGCTGCACGATGTCTAGGGTGTATCCCTGATCCAGCAGGATGCGCAGGTCGCGAGCCTGGGTCGCGGGGTCACACGATATGTAGATAATAGTAGGAACCTGTAATTTTCCAAGGGCGTGTAGTACAGGCTCCTTGCAACCCGCGCGGGGCGGGTCGAGCAGGGCAAGGTCAGGGCGCGGGCCGTAGCGTTGCCAGTTGGGCAGCGCCCCCTCGCTGGTCGCCTCGATGATGGTGACATTGGCCTGCCCGACGGCATGGCGGCGCGCGTCGGCCACGGCGGCAGGATGGCTTTCCACGAGGAAGGTTTGCCCCACCTCTCTGGCAAGCGATAGTCCGAAGAGCCCCGACCCGGCATAGCTGTCCAGCAGCACCTCGTCGCCCCGGAACGGCCCCGCCAGATCACGAACGATCCCAAGCAGCCGCTCGGCCTGCTCCGTGTTGACCTGAAAAAAGCTGTTGGCCCCGACCCGCCAGTGCCGCCCGCCGAGCGCCTCCTGGTACTCGGGCTTCCCACTGATGAGTTGCACCCGGCCCTTGCGGTCGCGCCGTGCCACGGCTGTGCCCTGGGGGAGCGCTGCTGGCACCGTGGTAGCTGTGCCCTCCAGGATGAGCAGTCGCTCCCCGGTGCGCGCGCTGCCTCGTAGCACCACGCGCGCCACCCCCTGGGGGAGCGGCTGCTTCTTCACTTCCTGAAAGAGCTCGTAGATCGCCTCGTTCATGATGAAGCAGACATCAATCGGGTAGATTCCGCGCTGATCCTCGCGGACAAAGCCCAGCCCCTCGGGGATGACCCGCAGCTGGACATGGTTTCGGTAGCGCCAGGGCTCGGCCATTCCCAGGCAGGGGCGCACCGACGGCTCCTGGATTTTGCCGATGCGCTCCAGCTGCTCACGCACGATCTCGCTCTTGTAGCGCAATTGCGCCTCATAGCTGGCGTGCTGCCACTGACAGCCCCCACACTTGCCTGGCCCGAAGTGCGGGCAGAGGGGAACGATGCGCTCCGGGCTGGCCTCCAGCACCTCGACCAGTTCCGCCTCGACCCAGCGTTTCGTGGTGGGCGGCACGCGCACGCGCACGCGCTCGCCCGGTAGCGCAAAGGGTACGAAGAGCACCAGCCCCTCGTGGCGCGCCAGGGCTGCGCCTCCATAGGCCATCTGCTCGGTAACTACCTCAATGATTTCCATAATCTGTCGTTTCTGCACAAACAGGCCCAGGACGTGGTAGAATTTGGCAATGTGTAAAACCTATACGTAAAACGTAACTGCTTCTGACGGAATTTGTGGTTTGGAAGAGGGGCCGCGTGCCAGCGGAGCCCTCTCCCCGGCCTTCGGC
>JACCSL010001060.1 GCA_013812995.1 Ardenticatenales bacterium
ACGATGGCCCGTGCGATTCGACGGCTCTGAGGTTCCTCGCCATACTCGTAAATCAGGCGGGCGAGCTCTTCCTCGGTTGAGTTGTTAATCAGGTCGGCGGCGGTCATCAGCCCCTCGGGGTCGAGCCGCATGTCCAGCGGCGCGTCTGCCCGGAAGGAGAGGCCCCGCTGCTCGTCGTCCATCTGGAGCGACGAGAACCCCAGGTCCAGCAGGATGCCGTCCAGGGGGGCAAAGTGGTGGCTTTCGGCCACCGCTTTCATGCTGGCAAAGTTCGCACGCACAACGCGCCACCGCCCCTCAAAGGGGGCGAGCCTCCGGGTCGCGACCTCGATGGCAGTCGGGTCTTGATCCAGCGCGAGGAGCTGCCCGTCCGGGGACGAGGCGTGTAGGATGCCCCACGCGTGTCCTCCCATGCCGAGCGTTCCGTCCAGGTATCGCCCCCCCGGTTGAGGGTCCAGTGCCTCCAGCACCTCCTGATATAGCACCGGGATATGGTCGTGCTCAACCCCCACAATCGGTGGGGGAAAGGGAACTTCCATCACAGGCCGACGCTATATCCCGAAACTGCTGAGTTCTTCTGCAATCGCCGCCAGGTTGGCCTGCTGCTCCGCCTTGAAGGCATCCCAGCGGTCCGGCTGCCAGATCTCCACCTTGTCGTTCGCGCCGATGATCGTTGCGCCCTCAGCGAGGTTGGCGAAGGCCCGCAGGTTGTCCGGCAGCAGGATGCGTCCCTGCCGGTCCGGGATGGCGTCGCTTGCCTGGGAGAAGAAGAAGCGGGTGAGCGTGCGCGTGTTGGCAAGCCCCGTTGGCAGACTGGCGAGCTTTTCGCTAAAACGTTCCCACCCATCCCGCGTAAACACCCACAGACATTGGTCGAGCCCACACGTCACGTAGAGGCCCGACTCAAAATCATTGCGGAATTTCGCAGGGATCGTGAGGCGACCCTTCTCATCAATCGTGTGTTTGTACTCGCCAACAAACATTGCCATCTTGTTTAGAACATCCGTTCTGAGGTGTCCCCCATTTTGGGGGGTCTGGGGAGGCAAAGGTTGGTTTCTTACCCCACAATGCCCCACTTTACCCCACTTTATGGCGCTATCATACACCACAAGCTTTTTGTTTACAAGCCCAGAAGAGCATAATGCAGATTTTTTAAGGTTCGTGTCAACAAACCCAAAGAATACAGGGCTTCTCCAAAGTCGCGGTTCTGCGAGCATGGCCCTCTCCCCCACTTCGCTTCGCTCAGTGTCCCCTCTCCCGAAATCGGGAGAGGGGCGGCTGAAAGCCGGGGAGAGGGCCTCCCTCCACAGGGCGGGTCCGACTTTTGAGAAGCCCTGCAAAGAATAAGAGGAGGCTTGCGCAAAGTTATGCTCTCCCTTCATAATAGGGGCTTGGCAGGATAAGGGTTTGTCGCCGGACTGTTTAAGCTTGTCCTGCTTTTTCTTTCCCCCAGTTTTAACAAAAGAGTCGGTCAAAGGAGATTGAATCTATGCAGACCCATCTGCGCGGCAGGGACATGATTACCACCCAGGAGTGGACGCGGAGCGAGTTGGACAGCGTCTTTGAGGTCGCCAAGGAGCTGAAGCGGGCGCGCGCCCTCGGCAAGCCCCACGCTCACCTACGGGACAAGTCGCTCGCGATGCTCTTCTTCTTCAGCAGCACCCGCACGCGCGCTTCCTTTGAGGCTGGAATGACCCAGCTCGGCGGTCACGCTGCCTTCATCGACAGCGAGACGACACAGATCTCGCACGGGGATACCGCCAAGGAGATGGGCGAGATTCTGGGGCGCTACTACGATGGCATCGCCATCCGCCAGTGCGACTGGGGCGATGGAAACAAGTACATCCGCGAGGTGGCCGAGGCCAGCCGCGTCCCCGTGCTGAACATGCAGTGCGATGTCTACCACCCCTTCCAGATCCTGGCCGACATGCTCACCATCATGGAGAAGGTCGGCGACCCGCGCGGCAAGACGATCAACGTCTCTTATGCCTACGCCTCCAGCTACCAGAAACCGCTCTCCGTTCCCCAATCGCTTATTCTGCTGATGGCCCGCTATGGGATGAACGTGCGCCTGACTGCACCCCCCGAGTTCCAGCTGATGGGCGACATCGTGGAGCAGGCCAGGGAGAATGCGCGTCGCTCCGGCGGCTCCTTCGAGCAGCTGGGTGATTTCGATGCCGGGTTCAAGGGGGCCGATGTGGTCTACCCCAAGAGCTGGGGCTGCTGGCTGACCACCGAGGACAAGGAAGAGTCGGCGAAGATCGGCGGCAAGTACAAGGACTGGATCACCGATTCGCGCCGCATGGCCCTGGCGAAGGAAGATTGCGGCTACATGCACTGCCTCCCCGCTGACCGCAACATTGAGGTCACCGACGAGGTGATCGATGGGCCGAATAGCTGGGTCTACGACGAGGCTGAGAACCGCCTGCACGTTCAGAAGGCCGTCATGGCCCTGACGATGTGAGAAAGGACCCTTTTTATGCAACCCCCTAGCCTCCAACCAGATGCAACTGTCGTGCCCCCCGCCGAGCGGTCGCATCCTATCGCCGTGGTTGCCATCGGTGGCAACTCCCTGATTACCGACAACAAGCACCCGGACGTTACCTACCAGTGGGACGCGGTGCGCGAGACTGCCCGACATGTCGCCAATATGATCGAGGGCGGCTGGACGGTCGTTGTCACGCATGGCAATGGGCCGCAGGTTGGCTTCATCCTCCGCCGCAACGAGCTGGCGGAGAAGGAAGTCCACATGACGCCGCTCGACCTGATCGTGGCCGACACGCAGGGGAGCATCGGCTACATGCTCCAACAGGCGCTCAACAACGAGTTTGTGCAGCGCGGGATATACCGCCGCGCCTTTACCATCGTCACACAGGTGCTGGTGGACCGCGCCGACCCCGCCTTCGAGACTCCTACGAAGCCCATTGGCTCCTTCATGGAGGAGGCCAAAGCGCGCCAGATGGAGGGCGAGGGGTGGAATGTGGTCGAGGACGCCGGGCGCGGCTGGCGGCGCGTGATCGCTTCCCCCGAGCCCAGGGAGATCGTCGAGTTCGACGCCATCTCGGCTGCCGTCAAGGCAGGATGGATCGTTATTGCTGGCGGTGGCGGCGGGATTCCCGTGGTCATCAATGACAAGAAAGAGCTGCGCGGTGTCGCGGCAGTGATTGACAAGGATCGCCTCTCCGCGCTGCTCGCTGCCCAGTTGAAAGCGGACCTCTTCATTATCTCTACGGGTGTGGAGCAGGTGGCAATCAACTACAACAAGCCCGACCAGAAGAACCTGCCGCACCTCACCGCTGCCGAGGCGCGGCAGTACATGGCCGACGGCCACTTTGCGCCTGGCTCGATGAAGCCAAAGATTGAAGCGGTATTGCGTTTCCTGGACCAGGGCGGCCAGAAAGCCATCATCACCGACCCGCCCAACCTGGAGCGCGCGCTCCGTGGGGAAACCGGGACGCACATCGTGGCATAAAACGTAAAACGTAAAACGTAATCGAACGGTTCTTAGCCGTTTTACGCATTACGTTTCTAGTTCTGATAGAATTTGTGGTTGAGTCATGGCTCTGCGGGATGGCCCTCTCCCCGGCCTTCGGC
>JACCSL010001064.1 GCA_013812995.1 Ardenticatenales bacterium
AGCGCGCGAGGATCTGCGCTATGTGCCGCTACGCAGCCACACCGTGGCGGAGAGCAGCGCGCGCCTCTATGTCTACCGCGAGGGCAAGGCGCAGTGGAGCGAGCAGGAGCGGCTGGCGGTCTATGCCATCGCGGCGGGAGTGGATTACCTCCTTGATGTGCCGGGGGAGAACTTCAACTGGATGCAACTCGTGGCCTCTCGGCGCATCCTCTCGGTGACAGAAGAAGAGTTGTGCCGCATCGTGCTGGACATTCACGATGGCCCCGTGCAGAAGCTCTTCGCCGCGCTTAACCATCTCATCCACCTCCAGGCTGTGCTGGAACGCGCCCAGCGCGCCCAGCAAGCCGTTGATGGTACCTCGCTTCTCCCGGACGTGACCCATGTGGTTAGCCTGTTGGAAAGCTCCTTGAGCGAGATTCGCACCTTTCTGGGAGCCTTCCAGTCAGCGGAACTCTCGCAGCGCGAGCTGCTGGACGTGCTGGAGGCGCTTGTCCTACAGCACGAGCAGTTGACCAATAGCACCGTGCACTTTGAGGCCGTGGACTCCCTGCCCTCCGTCTCTGTGCCCGTCAAGATCGCCCTCTACCGCATCCTTCAGGAGGCGCTCTCCAACGCCTATCGTCATGCAGGGGTGACCGAAAACTTCGTGCGTATCCGGGTGGAGGCCGACCAGATTCACATGGAGATCATCGATCACGGGGAGGGGTTCACCCCGCCCGCCCTGGAGGGTCCGACCGCCACCGAGGCGGCGCAGCACATCGGCCTGCGCGGCATGAGGGACCGCGTCCATCTGGTCGGCGGCACCCTGCAACTGGCCAGTGCCCTCGGCCAGGGCACGCGAATTCATGTGAGTGTACCCATCTCATGAGCGATAAAATTCGAGTGGTGCTGGCAGATGACCATGATCTGGTTCTGGAAGGGCTACAGGCCCGGATTCGCGACATGCATGACATTGAGGTGGTGGGGGCCTTCAACGATGGTGAAACCCTGCTGGAGAAACTCCACGATCTCAAGCCCGATGTGCTGGTTCTTGATCTGCACATGGCGGGTGTAGATGGCTTCGATGTGCTGCGGGAGATTCGCCAGCAGAAGCTAGCCATTCGCGTCCTGGTGCTGACAGCATTGGTCGATGGATTGGCGCTGCAAAAGGCGCTGGAGCTGGGCGCGGACGGTATCGCGATGAAAACCGACCCGCCGCGCCAGACGATGGATGCCATCCGGCAGGTGGCAAAGGGCAATGTGGTCTATCCCCAGGCGGTGCACAACTGGCTGCTCCGCCGTGCCGGGCGGGGCGGACAGAGCGATCCCCAGGCACTCACCACGCGCGAGGAAGAGGTGCTGACCCTTATTGCCGAGGGACTGACCAACCAGGAGATCGCGACCCGCCTCTACGTCAGTGAGAACACGGTCAAGTACCATGTGCAGAATATCTACAGCAAGCTCAAGGTAACCAACCGCACCGAGGCCGCCCGCCACTACCTGGACCGCCCCAAGTTTTAGCAATCAGCGTTGAGCTATTCGCTTTCAGCCACACGGCTCTACCTTTGCGGCTGTCGTTGCCGACCGCTGATTGCTGACTGCTACCCAGAATCGCTATAATTGCGCCATCATCAAGGCCCTGTCTACCTCATCAAGCAAAGGTTGATTACATGCTCTGTCCCCGTTGTTCGACAACTAACCCTGCAAACGCCAAGTTTTGCCTGAACTGTGGGACGACCCTCGCCAATCGCTGCGCCACCTGCCAGATGGAGTTGCCCGCCAACGCCCGTTTCTGCTTTAACTGCGGGCAGCCTGTCTCAGCCGTGACCCCCGTACATGTGGAGGAGGCTTCCGCCCCGAGTCTGGCAGCGCCCATACTCTCAGGTGAGCGGAAGATCGTCACGGCTCTTTTTGCGGATGTCGTGGGCTCTACCGCCCTGACGGAGCAGGTGAACGACGCTGAGGACTGGACCAGCATCATGAACGGCGCGTTCGACCGCTTCTCGCCCGTGGTGAGCCGCTATGGTGGAAATGTGTCGCGCCTTCTCGGCGATGCCATGCTGGCACTCTTTGGAGCCCCTGTTGCCCACGAGGATGATCCGGTGCGCGCTATCCACGCGGCGATGGAGCTCCTGGAGGTCACGCGGGAGTATGCGGTGGAGGTGAAGGAGCGGTACGGGATTCCCTTCGAGATTCGAATCGGCATCAATACGGGGCCTGCCGTGGTTGGTCCCGTCGGCAACGATCTGAAATCCGTCTACACGGCGATGGGCGATGCCGTAAACCTGGCCTCGCGCATGCAGTCCGCCGCGCGCCCCATGACCACGCTCATCTCGGAGCACACCTATCGCTTTGTCGCGCCCCTCTTCGATGTGGCCGACCTGGGGCGCATCGAGGTCAAGGGCAAGAGTGAGCCCGTGCAGGTCTACGAGGTACGAGGCTCCAAGGCACAACCAGGGCGACTGCGCGGCCTTGCTGGCCTGGAGAGTCCGATGGTCGGGCGGGACCGCGAACTGGCGGCGCTGCTGAGCCTGAATGACGCGATCCCGGCGAGGCAGGGCGGTGCAGCGCTCGTCATCGGGGAGCCGGGCATTGGGAAGAGTCGGCTCATCGGGGAGTGGAAGGCGGCCGTCAGCGCGGGAGATCAGCCACCCCAGTGGGCAGAGGGGCACTGCCTCTCCTACGGGCAGGGGCTGGCGTATCACCTGCTCATCGACCTGCTACGCTCTGTGCTCGGGGTGCCCGCCACCGCCAACGAGAGCGAAACGCGCGTGTTGCTCCGCTCCCGTCTGGAAGAACTTTTCGATGGCGCGCTGCTGGAGGTGTACCCCTACCTCGGCCACCTCCTCTCCCTTCAACTGGAGGAAGAGGCCAGGGAGCCACTTCGCCTGCTCGACCCGCAGGCGCTCCAGGCCCAGTACCTGGCCACCCTGCGCCGCCTCCTGCTCACCCTGAGTGCCCAGCGTCCCTTGATTCTTATTCTCGATGACATTCACTGGGCCGATCCCTCCTCCACCGAGCTCCTGGTCAGGCTGCTGCCCCTGGTGGCAGAGGCCCCGATTCTCTTCTGCTTTGTCACCCGCCCAGACCAGGATTCCGCAGGGTGGCGGCTGGTGCCTATCGCGCGTGAGCAGCTGGGGGAAAAACTGGTGGAACTCTCCCTGCGCGCCCTCTCCGAGAGCGACAGTCGCCAACTGGTCTCCAACCTGCTAGAAATCGAGGAGCTCCCAGAGATCGTCCGAACCACGATTCTGCGCAAGGCGGAAGGCAATCCCTTCTTCGTGGAAGAGGTCATTCGCATGTTGATCGATCGCGGCGCGATTGTGCAGGAGGCGCATCGCTGGGTCGCGCAGAAGGAGATCGAGGTGGTCGAGATTCCGGACACTCTTCAGGGGCTCCTGCTCGCGCGCATCGACCGCCTGCCGGAAGATGTCAAACATACCCTGCGCGTGGCCTCCGTGATCGGGCGGCAATTTTCCGTAAAGGTGCTGGAGCAGGTGTTGAACCAAAAAGGTGCGGGATGATTCATGGCCATCTGGGAACGCTAGAATCCTCCGGCCTAGTGCGGGTGGCGCAGATCGACCCGGAGCTGGAATATCTCTTCCGCCACGCCTTGGTTCAGGATGCCGCCTATGACTCGCTGCTGCGCCAGGCCCTGATGTACGGGGAGCCGTCCCTTGCGATGGCGCGCCAGTTCAACCTGCGCGAGCCGCTGGCCTACACGTTCAATGATCTCTATTACCTCTATCACGAGCTAGAGAGCGAGGCGAAGGCGGAGCAGACGCTGGAGGAGGTGCTCTCCCTCGTGGACGAGCTTATGGCCGAGAAGAGAATTTTGGGGGAGCGAACCCCTGCCTTTGCGCTGGCCCTGCATCTCAAGGCAGAGGCTTTGCTGGCGCAGGGCGCGCTGGCGGCAGCGCGTGAGAGCATGGAGGCTTCCCTTGCCCGAGCAGCGGGAATGCCCTGGCTTATGGCCATGCTCCTTTCGTCATTCGTTCAGCTAGAAACAGTGGCGGGCAACGAAGCCAAAGCGATCTCCTATCGCAACGAGGCACGGACGCAGGTAGAACGACTCCTGGCGCAGTTGAGCCCCGAGCTGGGGTCAGCCTTTCTGCGCCTGCCAACCATTCAGACGGTGTGGCCCGTCCCGTCCTGACCTTGGGACGGGCAGCCATTTAGAAAGGACCTCATGTTTGGATCAACACGATCTTCTATTAAGCTCACCTCCGTCGCAATGCAACGACTCCTCCTTGTGGCGAGCATCCTGGTCTTCATGGCGGGCACCCAACTGTATGTGCTAACGGAGTACACCGACCGCTTCTTCTCCTGGACCATCAACCCGCCGCTTACCGCTGCCTTCCTCGGCGCTTCCTACTGGGCCAGCTTCCTACTGGAGTTTCTGGCATCGCGCAAACGCACCTGGGCCGAGTCACGCATCGCCGTCGCGCCGGTGCTGACCTTCACCACCTTGACTTTAATTGTCACGCTGCTTCATCTGGATAAATTCCACCTGGATACGAGCGCTCATGAGCCGATCACCATCTTCGCCACCTGGGCCTGGATCATCGTCTACGCGGTCGTGCCGCCCCTGATGTTCGCGGTGTTGCTCTTTCAAACCCGCCTCCCCGGCGCAGACGTCCCACGAGGCGAGCCGCTGCCCATCTGGATGCGGGGGCTCCTGGGCTTCCACGGCACGGTCATGGTCTTGCTAGGGCTGGCCTTCTTCGTGGCCCCCACCGCTGTGGCCCCGATCTGGCCCTGGACGCTCACTGCTCTCACAGGGCGCGCCGTTGGCGCATGGCTGCTGGGGCTGGGGATTGCGGCGCTCCAGGTGGTCTGGGAGAATGACTGGGCGCGGGTTCAGATCGCACTGGTGAGCTACCTGGGACTGGGCGTGCTCCACCTGATTGCCATGATGCGCTACCTCGGCCTCTTTAATTGGTCACAGGCGCGGAGCTGGCTCTACCTGATTTTCATCCTGAGTATCTTTGCGGTGGGCCTTTATGGAACATTGAGGGCGCGCCAGGTCGTCCCTACGGCGCTCCCTGAAGCCTCCTAGAGAAGAGAAGAGACTATGTTGACTCATCGGCACCCCCACCTCGCCCATCTGGAGCAATCCGGCCTGATCCGCGTTGCCCAGGTCGAGCCAGAGATAGAGTACCTCTTCCACCATGCTCTGGTGCAAGACGCTGCCTACGACTCGTTGCTCCGTCAGGATCGCAGGCGGCTCCATCTGGCCGTCGGCGAGGCACTGGAAGCGCTGTACAGCGACCAGCCCGGCGAGATGGCCCCGCTGCTTGCCTATCACTTCGCGCTGGCCGGGGATAAGCAGCGCGCGGTTCGATACTTTTCCCTGGCGGGGGAGTTGGCAGTGGCCGCCTATGCCAACAAAGAGGCGGAAGGGCACTATCGTGCGGCCCTGGAGCTGGTTGAGAGCGACGAGGAGCGCGCAGGGCTCCTGACCCGTTTGGGCTGGGCGATTCGCAACCAGGATTCGATCGAGAGCGCCATTCATCTCTGGCAGGAGGCAATTGACCTCCGGCGCGCCTTGGGGCAGGACGAAGAGGTGGCTACCCTCTACAGTATCGTTGCCCTTGCCGCCTGGCATATGGGAGATACCCCCCTCGGTCTCCAGCTATCTCTGGAGGGGCTGGCCCTTCTGGACGACAAGCCGGAATCGCCCGCGATGGCCTCTTTGCTGCACCAGACCGCGCGTGCCTACTTCTTCAACGGCTTGCCAGAGGACGCGGGCGAGCTCTGTGTGCGCGCCCTGGCAGTGGCCGAGCGCGCCAACCGGATATGGCTCCAGGTGGATATCCTCACAACGATGGGAATTCTCCCCCATTATGGGTTCCATCAAGCCGTAGCCTTCTTCAGCAGAGCGGCGGAGTTGGCAATGCGTCATATGGACTCACCCGCCGCCCCGACACGCGCCCTCTATAATCTGGGGGAGTTGTGGCTCCGGGCGGGAGAGTTTGACAAAGCATATGATTGCTTCATCCAGGGGCGCCATGGCATCGAGCAGGTTCGAGGCGTCTTTGGGGAGGTGTGGGGGTCTAGCCTGCTTGGCGTCTTGGCGCTCCTGAAGGGCGAGCTTGATCAGGTAGAAACCATGCTCCCCGCCCTATTTGAGAGAACCCGGACAATTGAGGATCCCGGTCCGGTTATATTTGCCCTGCAAGTCATCGAGGCCATGTTGTTGCTCTATCGCGGCCAGTGGGAGGAGGCGCTACTTTCCCTCCAGCTCTGTCAGGCGGAAACCCGCGAGCAGGGCGACCTACAGTTTTTGTCGGCGGCCTGTTACAGTCTGGCCGAAACGCTTCTGGAGCTTGGCCGGTGGGAGGAGGCCGCCTCAACCATCGCGGAAACCATTGCCCTGGCCGACGAGGGTCTTGGCTGGATCTGGGGGCGCGTGGCCGCCCGTCGGATCGCCGTCGTTGCTCACCTGGCGCTGGGCCAGGTGCCCGAAGCCCGACAACGGCTGACCGAGATGAGGGCCGTGGCAACCTACCCCGCGCTTCCCGCCGAGCAGGCAGACCTGGCCGTTTCCGAGGCCCGTCTGGCGCTGGCCGAGGGACGATGGCTGGAGGCCAGGGCCGCCTTTCAGACAGCCCACGATCTGCACAGCCAGATGGGCAAGCGTTGGTACGAGGCACGCGTGCTTTACGAACTGGCAGAGGCTCACCTGCAAAGGGCCATAGCCGACGATAAGACCGTGGCGCGTGAGTTGCTCAATCAAGCAGAGACGCTGTTCGAGCAGGTGGGTGCCCCATGCTACGCCCAGAAAGTGGCTGAGATGAAGAGCCTTGTTTGAGATATGTTGAAAAATCACCTACGCCTCCTGATACGTGCGGGTCTGATTCGTGAGAGCGCGCCTGCCCCTGCATCAGACTATCTCTTTCGCCATGAACTGATGCAGGATGTTGCCTATCACTCTCTGCTGCGGGAGGATCGCGTGCGCCTGCACCACGCGGTGGGGGAGAGCCTGGAGCAGATCTATGCCGGGCAGTTGGAGGAGTTTGCCTCTCTTCTCGCTCACCACTTTTACGAGGCGAACGCCAAAGAGCAGGCATTCAAATACTATGCTCTGGCGGCAGCCCAGGACGCACGCAGCTATGCTAGCGAGGAAGCCATCTTTCACTACAACCGCGCCCTCGCTCTCATCCCCGACGAGGGCGTGGAAGCCGGGGTGCTGCTTGACCTCTACCTGGGACGCGGCCGTGTGCTGGAGGTGTGCGGCCGATACGAGGAAGCATTGGCCGGCTACCGGGAGTTACTCGCGTTGGCAAATGCAAGGGGCAACTCAGCGATGGAACTTGCTGCGCTTATGGCGGCGGCTACCCTGCTCTCTACGCCAAACCCCGTTTACAACCCAGAAGAGGGGGAGGCGACGCTGAAGCGCGCGCTCCAGATCGCGACCATTCTGGGCAAGCGCGAGGCAGAGGCACAGATTCTCTGGACTCTGCTGCTCCTTGTCCAATATTCGGCAGGCGACCCCGAGCGCGCCATCGCCTACGGGGAGCAGGCCCTACAGATTGCACGAACCCTCCACCTGCGGGGACGGCTCGCCTACATTCTGAACGATCTGCCCAGCCCCTACTGGATCACCGGGCGGCTGGAGGAGGCCCGCGCAGCGCAACGCGAGGCGGGCCAGTTGTGGGAAGAATTTGGCAATATCCCCATGTGGGTAGACAACCTGGAGGGGCGCGCACGCTTCTGCTTCACCTGTGGGGAGTATGACGAGGCGATTCGCCTGACCGAGCAGGCCTTGTCCCTGAGCCGATCCATTGACCACAAGTGGGGGCAGGTGCAGAGCCGCTTCTTCGTGGGCCACGTTTACATAGACACCGGCCGTCTTGGCGAGGCCATATCCCTGATGGAGGAAGCCGCGCAGCTTGCCGAGGAGGCGGGCCATACCCCTGTCCGCCTGGCGGTAACCACAGACCTGGGCTGGCTATACGGTACGTTGGGCGCAGTAGAGGAAGGGTTGACCCTCGCCGCCCGCGCCCTGGAGTGGGCTAGACCCCGCTTCGGCTACCTGCAATCCTGGCCCCTGTCGATTATGGCACGTCTGTACCTGCTCCAGGGAAACCTTGCCGAAGCAGAACGCGCGCTCGCGGAAAGCAAGCAATCGTATACCTCGAACCTGGACCTGGTGCTTATCCCCGTCTCTCACATGCTGGCTGTCGGCGAGGTCGCCCTGGCCGCGCATCGCCATGACGAGGCGCTGGCTGCCTCGGATGACCTCCTCGCCTATCTTCGCAAGACCCACACGCGCGTCTTTGTCCCGGATGCGTTCCTGCTCCGGGCGCAAACGCTCCTGGTACAGCGCCAGGAAGACGGTGCCCGCCCTGCCCTGGAGGAAGCCCTGGCTCATGCAGAGACACTTGGTTCCCGACGTATCCTGTGGCGCATTCTGGCGCTGCTCGGGGAGCTGGAGGAACAGCAGGGCAACCACGAGGCAGCGCATGCCCGACGGCAGGCGGCGCGAGAGCATATCACCTACATCGTCGAGCAGATTCACCTGCCCACGCTACGACAAACCTTCCTTACCTCGCCTCCCGTTCGGACACTTTTTGCAGATAGTTGAATTGGCGTTGATTAACTGTTGATGTCGCGCCGTCTTTTCTGCTACAGTGGCCCCACCTAAATCAGCAAAGGCAACTATTGCGTGATGGGTGGGGCACCGTGCAAATCGTTGTCGAGGGCGGGGAGGAGATCCGCGTGCTGCCTGAGTCTGTCATTGAGGGTCGGGGCCAGGTTCGGGCGCAGCCGCAGGCCCCGGAGGGCATCGAGATCGCAAGGCCGCAGATTTGCGTCATTACTAAAAGTGCGGTCAGCATGACTCCAGCGTCGGTACTCCCTATAATCCCCCTCCGTTTTTCATTGGTTTCACCGCTACCGCCACTCTCATAGTACAACTCTTCCTAACGAGAGCGGATACTGACAGCAGCAGAGACAGCGAGCCGCCCCAGCGCGTTCCTGGCTCTGGTGGGCTTCGAGTGGACATACCGCACCGAGGGTCACGCCAACGTCTTCCTCACGGTGGATGATGCCACCAATGCCCGCCTTAAAATTTACGCACCAATCCACGATTTTCACCCAAGAGACGTTTTGCTGCTTCTGTTGGCATTTGGTTGTAGCAAATACTTTTTTGGGAGAACTCGGATGAACACGTCTCGCTTGCTCACCTTCGTACTTGTCTTGCTCTGCGTGGCCTTGCTCACTACCCCTGCCTGGTCGCAGGGAAGCGAGGTGCGGCTGAATGAGTTTATGGCGGCTCCCCGATTCGTTGATTGGGATGGTGACGGCATCGCCAGCGCGGACGATGAATGGATTGAACTCCACAATTCCTCGGGCGCGCCGGTAGACCTCACAGGCTGGCAGCTCGATGACATCGAGGGGGGTGGCAGCGTACCGTATGTGATTCCACCCGGTACTACGATTGACGCCGGGGGATTTCTGGTACTCTTCAAGTGGCAGAGTGGCGTCGCCCTGAACAATGGCAGCGACGATGTGCGGCTGCTTCGCCCGGATGGCACTGTGGCGGACATGGATCGATACCCATCGCAGCCCAACGATCAGAGCCGCGCTCGTGACGGGGCAGGAACCTGGCAGAACAACCAGGTTCCTACCCCCGGCCAGCCCAATGTTCCTCCCCCTGCTGAGGCCCCAACCCTCACCCCTGTTCCCCCGCCCCTCACGCCAACCCTCACCGCGACCTTGCCGCTGCCCGTAGAGACCATGCTTCCCTCGCCCACGGCGGAAGGAGAACCCATCTACACGGCGACACCCTTCCCGACCGAAACCATCACCGAGACGCTTCCTACCCCTACAGAGAGCCCGACGCTGACGGCCATCCCCACGGAGACAGCAACGCCGCTGCCCTTCACCCTGCTCATCAATGAGTTTTTGCCAGCGCCCCGCGCGGTGGACTGGGACGGAGATGGAAGCGTTAACACCGACGACGAGTGGATCGAGTTCTACAACCCCCAGGCGTTTGCCGTGGACCTCTCAGGTTGGAAGGTAGACGATGTGGCCGGGGGTGGAAGCGCGCCCTACACTTTTCCGGTGGGAACCACCGTGGAGGCACGGGGCTTTCTCCTGCTGTTCCATCGCGAGAGCCGCGTGGCTTTGAACAATGGCAGTGACGATGTGCGCCTGCTTCGACCGGACGGGAGTGAGGCGATGCGGGCCTCCTACGGCAGCAGCCAGAATGATGGCTCCTGGTCCCTTGACGATGTCGGAGGCTGGCAGAGCGATTGGACTCCCTCGCCGGGCCAACCCAACCAGCCACCCATTCCGACCCCCACGCCTGTTCCGACAGAGACACGCACACCCTCGCCCACGCGCACGCCCTCGCCCACGCGCACAGCGACGATGACAAAGACGCCCTCGCCCACGCGCGCGGCAACACTCACCCGCACACCTCGCCCCACGCGCACAGCGAATCCCACGCGCACAGCGACGATGACGAAGACGCCCTCGCCCACGCGTACTGCAACGATGACCCGCACGCCGAGCCCCACCCGAACGCCTACCCCGACGCGGACGGCGACGGTCACGGCAATTCCTGGCCTGTCGCCCACCGCAACCGCGCTCCCTGAGGGTCTCCGGCTGAACGAGGTCATGGCGCGCCCCGGTCAGGATTGGAATGGGGACGGGGTGGCAGACAGCAACGATGAGTATATCGAACTCATCAATCTGGCAGAGCAGCCGTGGAATCTCTCCGGTCTGCTGCTGGATGACGCAGCGGGCGGTTCCAAGCCTTTTGAACTCAGCGGTATCCTCGATGCAGGCGGCATCGCGCTGTTCTTTCGCAGCGAAACCGGCCTCGTGCTGAACGATAGCGGAGGCGAGAGCGCCCGATTGCTTTCACCCGCGAGCGAGCTCATTGACGAGTTTGCTTATACCAGCGCCGCCCGCGATGCGGCGTGGTCACGAGATGAAGATGATATATGGCACGAGGAGTGGCCCGCCTCGCCTGGTCTCCCCAACCAGCCCGCTGTCCCAATGCCCTTCCCGACTCCCGGCGCTGAGGTCAAGCTTCTCATCAGCGAGGTGCTCTATCATGGCACCATCGCCGGGCAGGGCGACGAGTTTGTGGAACTATGGAACCCCACCGATCAGGTCATCAGCCTGGCAGGGTGGCGAATTGGCGACGAAGAGACAGAACTGGGCAATGAGGGAATGTATCGCTTCCCCGCAGACGCGCAGTTAGAATCGGAAGGCACATTGCTTATAGCTCGTCAGGCGGATGCCTTCTTCGTGCGCTTTGGGCGCTGGCCCGACTTCGCCTTCCGCGCCTCAGCCAGCGCCAACGAGATACCATTGCTGGAGCGGGACGCCTCGTGGGGGAGTGGACACTGGTCGCTCACCGACACGGGCGACGAGGTACTGCTTCTAGACCCCTGGCAGCGCGTGGCAGATCGCCTCGCCTTCCGCAACGGCGACTTCGAGGCGCTAGGGCTCACCGGCCACGACATCTCGGCTACGGCTCCGCGCGCGATGCATCCGCTTGGCACGCTCCGCACGGATCACGTCAATGATTGGATCGTCTACGATCAACCCACCCCTGGCACGCCCTACACCATCCCGGAGAGTGTAGCGCCATCCCTTGGCCCGGATTTTGGCGGCCTGCGCGCCGCATGGGGTTCCCTTCACTCGCACTCGACCTACAGCGATGGCAGTGGTCCCGCCGAGTTGGCCTTCGCGGTGGCACGGGCCAACGGAATGAACTTTATGGGGCTCAGCGATCATTCCCATTGGTATTCGAACCAGGAGCGAGATCGGATGCTGGCAGCGGCTGAGGAGGCCAGTCGGCCCGGCGAATTCCTGGCCCTGGTAGGCTTCGAGTGGACGCACCGCACCGAGGGGCACGCCAACGTCTTCCTGACAGCCGATGATGCCAGCCGCGAGCGCCCCGATGGCGAGAGCCTGGCAGCCTTCTATGAGTGGCTGGCTGAGCGACCAGAGGCCATCGCCACGTTCAACCATCCCTTTGAGGGGAATTTTGCCAACTTCGAGCCAGAACCAGCGGTCCACTCGCAGGTCGTGGGGCTAGAGGTGGGCAACGGCTATGACAGCCGCTACCTACGCTTCGAGGAGGGCTACTGGCAGGCGCTCCGCCAGGGGTGGCATATCGGCGCGATGGGCAACCTTGATAGCGAGAGCGCTAACTGGGGAGCCGAGGGAGCGCTCCGCACAGGGGTCCTGCTGCCCACCCTGACGCAGGAGAATCTCATTGACGCCCTACGTGCGCGTCGCACCTTCGCCACGGAGGATGCCAATCTTGCGATTGTCCTGCGCTCCGGCGATGTCTGGATGGGGGGCACCGTCGAGTCCGGCACCCTTACCCTGTCCGTTCTCGTCAGTGACCCCGATGGGGAACCGCTACGGCTGGAACTGCTGCGCGATGGCGCGGTTCTCCAAAGCCAGGAACTCGTTGCCGGGGCCATGCCCCAGAGCTGGGAGCGGTCCGTGGATGCCCAGCCAGGAGACATCTTCGTGGCGCGCGTCGTGCAGGCCGATGGCGACTACGCCTGGAGCAGCCCCCTGTGGGTCGAAGGCGAGGCCGTGCCACCCGCGCTGCTCTTGACTGAGGTGCTCGCCGCGCCCAAAAGCGTGGACTGGGATGCGGATGGTGAGGCAACGTTCCGCGACGAGTGGATCGAACTATACAACGCGGGCGACCGCCCTATCTCCCTGGAGGGCTGGAAGCTACAAAAAGAAAGCTTTGGCTATACCTTCCCCGCGGATGCCACCATCGAGCCCGGCCAGTACCTCGTCATGCATCAGCAGGTGACAAAGCTTTCCCTCTCCAACACGGAGGAGACGATTCGCCTTATTTCTCCGGATGGGCAGGAAGTAGACAGTGTCCAGGTGACGTTCCAGGGATATGATCGCTCCAAGGCGCGCTGCGAGGGCATCTGGCAGGAGAAACGTACTCCCACACCGGGCGCAGGCTGCACGTTCATGGAAACACCGCCCTCAGAGGATGAAGAGGAAGAGGAGGAGGACGCCTCGCCTGATGCAACCCCGTCCATTGAGCCTATCGGCGATGCCCGCGCTCTGCCCGTGGAGAGCCGCGTCACCATCGAGGGAGTAATCATTGCCCAGCCAGGAACCTTCGACGCCACAAGCCTGTATGTACAGGATGATACGGGAGGCATTCGGGTCTATAGCAAGACGGGACTGGAGGGGCTCAAGGTGGGGGATCGGGTCCGCCTGACGGGCTACCTCAAACTGCATTATGGCGAGGTGGAACTGAGTGTTCCCGCCTCGAAGCCTGTCGACCTCCTGGGGCGGAGCGAGATTGTTCAGCCCCTCGTCATCGAACCCGGTAGCCTGAGCGAGCATCCGGGGCAACTGGTGCAGGTGGTGGGCCGCGTCGAGGGCTGGCGTGGGGAGAACTGGTTCCTTGATGATGGCGTCGAGAGCCTCTACATCTACCATGACCGCGAAACAGGGGTAGCGCGCCCCGACCTCAAGCGGAGAGAAATCCGCTCCGTCGTCGGCATCGTCGGCTGGAGCGAGGCGGGGCCGCGTCTCATGCCCCGCACACCCGGCGACCTCACCCCGCCCTCCGGCGGCGGCGCGAGCGACGATGGCTCACCGCCCCGCTTCCTCCCGAATACGGGGAAGTAGCAGTCAGCTTTCAGCCGGAAGGGCGGATTCAAACCTGCCCTTCCTTTTTTATCGAACAGTTGCCAATCGAAGCAGCCCTCACTACACTCGCTATCTACAATCACCATGCTCAGCGTCCAGCCCATTGCCGTTGGCTGACCGCTGAGTGCTGAAAGCTGAGTGTCTCTCTATGATCATCAACGTGCGACTGTTCGCGGGCTACCGTGAAGCGGTGGGGGCAAAGACAGTAACTGTGGAGGTCGCAGAGGGGGCGACGCTCGGCGATGTGTGGGCCGTGCTGGCTGCCCGGCATGAGCGGCTGCGGCCCTTCTCTGCCAGCGTCGTCGGCTCCGTCAACGCCGAATATGCCCCGCTCGACACCCCGCTCACGGAGGGGGATGAGGTGGCCTTCCTGCCGCCCGTGGCCGGGGGAGATCACTTCGCCATCACCGAGCAGCCCATCGACGAGGCACAGCTTCGCCAGGCGGTGGAGGACCCCGGTGCGGGGGCGGTGCTGACCTTCCTCGGAACCACGCGCAACCAGACGGGACAGCGGCAGGTTGCCTACCTCGAATACGAGGCATACCCCGAACTCGCGCAGCGCCAGATGGCTGTTATCGCGGAGGAGATTCGCACCCGCTGGCCGGGGGTGCGCGGCGTTGCCATCGTGCATCGTGTGGGTCACCTGGAAATCGGCGAGGCCAGCATCGGCATTGCTATCTCCACGCCCCATCGCGGGGAAGCGTTCGCTGCCTGCCGCTATGCCATTGACCGTGCCAAGGAGCAGCTTCCTATCTGGAAGAAAGAAGCCTGGGAGGGCGGCGAGGAGTGGATCGAGGAGGGGCCGGGGGGCTGGGGCTAACTCATCCGCCCGTATCACACAGGAAACCAATTCATGCTTCAAGGTAAACGGTTACTTCTCTTATGTCTGAGTGCCCTGGCCCTCTTTGGCATGGTAACCCTCGCTGTCGCAACCCGGCGCGGCATAGGTCTCTCCGCCGACTCGGTGGCATACATCAACGGCGCGCGCCACTTCCTGGATGGATATGGGCTCCGACTCTCGCCGGACCCCGGCCCCGAGAACCTTATGATTATCCAGGCACCGCTCTATCCGCTCTTGTTGAGTGCGCTAGCGTTTTCAGGCATAGATATCTTGGTGGTCGCCCGGTGGTTCAATATCCTGCTCTTTGGGCTCAATATCGTCTTGATTGGCCTTCTCATCTATCGCCACACGCGGGGTATCTACGTGTCCCTGCTGGGCTCCTGGCTCGCCCTTACCTCGGTTACCGTGATAAGAATGCACGGGGAGGCGGCCACGGAAGCCTTATTCATCTCGCTCACCCTCTCCGGCCTGTTTTTTCTGGCGCTTCACCTGGAGCGCCCTTCAAAACCCTTCCTGATCGGGGCAGCCATCGCCATTGGCCTGGCGGCCATTACCCGCTATGTCGGGGTCGTTCTCATCGCAACAGCCGTCCTGGGCATCCTGGTCCATCGTCGGAGCTGGCATCAAAGAGCGAGGGATAGTGCCATTTTTGTTGCCATCAGTTCTTTGCCGCCAGGGATATGGTTTGTGAGGAACTTTCTTCTTGCGGGGAGTGCCACGGCCCGCGAGATGGGCTACCATCCTATGACGGTCCGCAATGTTCAA
The DNA here is from genome assembly GCA_013812995.1 of Ardenticatenales bacterium. Taxonomy (GTDB): domain Bacteria; phylum Chloroflexota; class Anaerolineae; order Ardenticatenales; family Ardenticatenaceae; genus JACCSL01. The sequence goes on from JACCSL010001064.1 coordinate 15,254, forward strand.
CAGGCGATTTATACCGTGGGGGGCTGGCTTCTGCCACTCTTTGTACCGAAAGTGCTTGGAATGATTTTAGGGATTGCTACCCTTTATCTCTTATTTATCACCCTAACCTATGGCCTCCGTAAAAACGCTTTTGTTTCCCTTCGTAAGACTCTTTTTGCCCAACCCTTCCCCTCTCTGCTCGCCATCTTTGTTTTGCTCTACATTCCTTTCCTGCTCATCACTCGCTTTTTCGTCGATGCAGAAACCCTGCTGAATGATCGCATCCTCCTGCCTGCCCAGATGGCGGTGCTGATTGGCGGACTCTCGTCGATTCCCAGTATCTTGCGGCAGACAGAGGGCCGGTATTCCATCCCCTTTACTGCCATTGCACTCGCGATTGTCTTATCGGTTTCCCATCTCCTGAATGGAGCGGCCTGGGTCATGGAGAGCTACCAGGAGGGGTTAGGCTTTGCCAGCGCCACCTGGCAGGAGTCTGAAGCTATCGCCCACGTCAAACAACTTCCTAGGGATACACTTATCATCTCGAATGGCGCGGATATCATCTATATCCTGACGGGTAAGACCGCCTATTTTTCCCCCCAGGAGATAGAGCCAACCGCCCTCATCGTCAATGAGGCATACGCTGCTGACCTGGAGCGCCTCAAAGCACAGGCCGCTGAGCGTCAGGTGGTGGTGGTCTACCTGGACAACGTGGACTGGCGCTGGTATCTCGCTTCCGAGGAGGAGCTACGAGAGGATCTGCCCCTTCAGCCACTCTTTGAGGCGAAGGATGGAACGATCTATCGAGTCATCCCTTGACCCGATCGGCGGTCACATCATAGCTGGGAAGGAGGCGCGCTCGTCGATTCCCTCCAGGGCTTCCAGCGTGCGGCGGCGCGCCTCCTCCATTGCCCAGAGACCGCGCCCAATCTCGGCCTCGTAGTCCGGTAGGGGAGCGACCTTCATGTTTCTTCTCATGCAGAATTTGCCTTTGTAGTGCGATCTTTGACCAGCAGAATTGCCGAAATGAGTCCAATCAGTCCAAAAACCACCAGTAGGAGGGCTGGATGGGTTTTGCCAGAAGCGCGTTCCACCCGCTTGCCAGCGCCAGCCCCAGGCCATACACCGTCGCCATCGCCAGCATCATGTGGGCGAGCGGGGCCGAGCGCCAGCTTGTCGCTGCGCCCACCGCGATGGCGAACAGCATCACTGCGATGAGCCAACTGGTGAGCAGATCGCCGGGCCAGACCCAGATGAGCGGAGCCGGGCCGCTGTCCGTGGCGAAGAGCGCTGCGCCCCACAGGGCAGTGATGACCCCTACCGCGACCAACCAGCCCTGAACGAGCGGCGGCGGTGGCAGAAGTTCCTCGGGGTCATCCGGCAGGATGGCTGGTTGCCGGAGCAGGTAGAAGAGGGTTGCGAGCGACATACCGCCCGCGAGCAGGAAAAACGCGTAGGTGAGAGGCGCGGCGAAGTCGAAGTCCTTCAAATGGAAGAGCAGAATCACAAGCACGAGCGGGACGAGATAGGTTGCCAGGACGAGCAGTGTCAGGCGGAGGCGGCGCGGAGTAGGACGCTGCAACGCGAGGAAGGTCAGCGCCACGAAGGACCACCCGGCAGCGGCCAGCATCCGGCTGGCGAGCGGCGGCAGGTCCCAGGAGAAGCTGCGCGGCTCGTCCATCCACCAGAACGGCGAGCCGAAGAAACCACCCATCAGCGTCAGGATGACCAGCAGCAGCAGCCCTATGCCCAGCGGGTCCAGGCGCTCCTGATGGGGCGACACCCAGCGCCGATAGCCCCACCAGAGGCCAGCACCTAGCATTGGCAGGGTCAATGCCTGTAGCAGAATATCCATATTGAGTCCTATTTTGGCTGGCAGAGGGGGCAGACATGGCTGCTGCGCTGCCCCACGATGATGCGCTCAATGGGGGTGCCGCAGTCGGGGCAGGGATGCCCGGTACGACGGAAGACGCGCAGGTTTTGCTTGTTGTTGCCGCGCCGCCCCGCGACACTGAGATAGTTGGTGCTTGCCTCCCCCAGCGTGGTCCCCCGATTTTCGATGCCCTCCACCAACACATCGCGCATCGCGCCAAAGAGCACCACGAGTTCCTGCTCCGTGAGGGTGTCGGCGCGGCGTTCCGGGTGGATATGGGCGCGGAAGAGCGCCTCGTCCACGTAGATATTGCCCAGCCCGGCCACGAAACTCTGGTTGAGTAGTAAGGGCTTGATCGTCCCGCGCCGTCCGCGCATCATCGTGCGGAACTGCTCCAGCGTGAACGCGGGATCGATGGGCTCCGGGCCGAGGTCTCCCACAATCTCATCCGGGTGGGCGACGAGGTAGAAGCGACCAAACTTGCGCGTGTCGCGGAATCGAAGTTCCTCTCCGTGGTCGAGGGCGAGCAGGAGATGATGATGGGGGTCCGGCTCCCGGCTGGCGAGCTGAAGGTCAATCTGGCCGGTCATGCGCAGGTGAACGAGTAGCGACTCGCCCGTGGACAAATCGAGGATAATGAATTTGCCCCGGCGGCGCACATCCGCGATGCGCGCGCCACGTAACCGAACCCGCGCTTCCTCGACCGAGGGGCGGTCGAGAGTGCGGGGCCAGCGAACCGTCAGTTCCTGAATCTCGCGCCCCACCAGCCCGGCGCGATGCAGGTCACGAACCACACTTTCGACTTCGGGTAGCTCAGGCATAGCGGTTACCGGCCCGTGACACGCAGTTCACCGTTGGCAACAGGCTCTGCGTCGTTCTCGGGGTAGAGCGCGATGGTATAGAGAGCAGGCGTGATATCCGTGCTCTCCTGCTCGCGCAGTTGAAAGCGCAGTTGCCCCCTGCTGCTGCTTTGCACCTGCCCCAGGAGTGTTGCCTCGCCCAGCTCGTTGATGAGGGCGATGTCGTAGCGCGTCGAGGGGTCCAGGGCTGCTCCGGTGATGAGCGCCGCCTCGCCCTGGCGGATGCTGCTGGGTGCAATGGTGAGAGTCGGGCTGGTGGGGTCGGCGGGCACGGCGCTCTCCGGCAGTGGGTTGGCCCGCAGCGAGAGGTCGCGCAGCCCCAGCAGGAAGGCATCGAACGCCTGCGTGCGCGCCTGGAGGGTGCCAAGGCTGCGCTCCATCGTGCCGACCGTCTCGCCCATTGCCTGGACCTCGGTGCCCATCGAGTCAACCGTCGCGCCCATCGCGGCGACCTGGGTGCCCATCGCGGCCTCGCGTTGCTCCAGCGCGTCCAGCCTCGGGGCAAGGGCCTCCACCTGCTCGGCGCGTGCTTCCAGGAGCGATAGGTCGGTACGCAGAGTATCCACCTCGTCTCGGAGGTCGGTCACACGCTGCTCCGCCTCTGTGGCCCGTATCTGCGACGTGCGCACATCCTCTCGAAATTCGAGAAAGAGAACGACTGCCGCGATGGCGCTCAACAGCAACCCGGCGAGCAGGCCCAGCATCATACCTGTCAGAAAGGAGGGCGGCTCCTTGGGTTTGCTGCTTCGTTTGGGATAGGGCGGGCGCGGCGTCGCGGCCGATGGTTTGGGCGTCGAAGGGGTTTCCCCAGTGGCAGATGGCAGCACAACAGGCTCAGAGCTCCCAGGTAGACGACCCGTGGTATTGGGATCGGCGGGTAACCCTGAGTCGTCCATAGCCTCGTCGGGAGCGGGAGTATGCGAGTGGGTCATGGCTGCCCTCCTTCAGGGCCCTGGCAGGAGCGCACGCCCGCCTGGGCTGGTTCGGACGCCGGATTCAGGGCCAGGGCGCGCTCCAGCCAGGGGCGCGCCCGGTCACACTGCTCCAGGTAGGCATACGAGAGTCCGAGTTCATAGAACACTTCCTCTGAAGAATAACCGAAACTAACCGCTTTTTCCAGCACCTCGATGGCTCCCTCGAAATTCCGTTGCACATAGTACACAAGGCCGAGCACTGCATAATTGCGCCCGTAGGTCGGATCCTGCTCGATGCCCTTCTCCAGGTGCTCGGTGGCGGTGGGGTATTCCTGAAGCAGATAGTAGGTGAACCCCAGTTCCGCGTAGCCATCGGGGTTGCGCGGGTCCACCACGGTGGCCTCTTGAAAGTAACCCAGCGGGCATCATAGTTTTGCCGCACCCGCTCGTTGATGCCCAGACTGATGTAGAGGAAGGAGAGCGGCTTGACCTTGATTGCCTCCTGGTAGGACGCGATGGCCTCATCGTAGCGCCCGAGGTTCTCATAGACATAGCCCTGATTTCGCCACGCCCAGACC
>JACCSL010001065.1 GCA_013812995.1 Ardenticatenales bacterium
CAGGACAGCAGGCCCCCTCCCTTTTTCCTACCCCCTGAACTATTACTTTTCATTGTGCAAAAACCGAGTGACTAGTAGTAGGGGGTTTTTGCATAATATCGCGTGGTAATAACCGACAAATGGATAGCTCTGACGGGAGTGCTAAAAAGTCGGGGGGTACTGGGGAAGTTCTCTGCTCGCCCCTTGTCCTCTGGGTCTCAGTCGCGTGATCCCGATGGTTTGGGGTTGTTCAGAGGTGGTGGATGGTTCCTGCGCGAAGGATTGATACCCATTCCATTCCCTGGAGACGCGCCAGAGGGCAGGATGCTCTCCATAATTACCCTGCCCTCTGACAACCCCTCCCGCACACCGATACCTGTGCCCATAGCCGTAGCACCTCCCGCGAGGCCGGGATGTTCAGACCGCTCTCCAAGCGGCACCCTCGCGTCGCCAGATCCCCCTCTGACCCAGCTACGTAACACAGGATCTCTTCCGCTACCTCACTCTCACCCATACCAACCCTACCGCGACGTCCGTCAGAATATTACGGCAGCACCCCCAACTTGGCCTGGGGGCAGGGGCGGTCACGCACGAGGGCGTCACCGCCCCGGTGGGAGTGAGGATGCCGGGAAGCAAAAAAAAGGGTGGAGGCACCTGCGCCCCCACCCCCTCCTTGCCTAGTCCGCAGCCACCCGCTCCTGCGCGGTCTGCCGCGTCTGCCAGCGCTGCCGGGCCTGCAACTTGTAGTGCTCCCTCCGCCGCCGATCCGGGGTCGTCCCAGACGCCTGCTGGAACTCGCGAGAGGCGCGCTGCACGTAGGCGCTCACAAACACCTCTTTGGCGCGCGCGTCATCGAGGCCCTGCTCGCCCTCCGCCACGGCCCGGTAACCTATAGTTGGCCCCTGTGTCAAGACCAGAAAAACGAGAAGTTAAGGTGGATGGAAGTTGGGGCTGAGGAGCTGGGAGGTTCCTGAGCCAGGATCGGGTGGGCGGATAGGTCGTGGTCGTTCCCCCTTACAGCAGCCGTTGTCGTTGCCGTTAGAACACCCATCAGGGAACCCGCGCGGCGGCAAAGTAGACCTCGGCGGGGGTCTGATAGCCCAGGGCCTGGTGCAGACGCTCTCCATTATACCGAGTGAAGTAGTTCTCCAGCCCCTGCTCCAGGGCCGGAACGGTCGCATAGGCGTTGGGGTAAATGTCTTCGTATTTGAGGCTTCTCCAAAGGCGCTCAATAAAAATGTTGTCGAAGACACGGCCCCGTCCATCCATGCTGATCTGGACCCCTGCGGCATGGAGCGTGTTGGTAAAGCTCAGGGAGGTAAACTGCACCCCCTGGTCGGTGTTGAAGATCGTCGGCACGCTCTGACCCAGAGCTGCATCCAACGCGTGGCGGCAAAACTGGGCATCGAGGGTGTTCGAGAGCCGCCAGGTGAGAACATAGCGGCTGAACCAGTCCATAATGGCGACCAGATACATGAAGCCCAGCGGCAGCGGAATATAGGTAATGTCCGCGCACCAGACCTGATCTGGCCGCTCAATCGTCAGATGGCGCAGCAGATAAGGATAGATTTTGTGCTCCGGGTGGCGCTGCGTGGTGCGGCGACGAGGATAAATCGCCTGTAAGCCCATCTGTCGCATCAGCCGCTGCACGCGTTTGTGATTGACCGGATAGCCTGCCCGACGCAGCGAGGCGCTCATGCGCGGCCAGCCATAGTAGGGCGTGCGCATATACTGCTCATCGATCAGCCGCATCAGCCGCAGGTTCAGCGCCGACTCACTGACAGGCTGATAGTAATAGCTGGCCCGGTTCAACCCCACCAGCTCGCACTGCCGACGGATGGAGAGCTGCGCATGGGTTGGCTCAATCATGCTGCGCTTGGCCTCAACTGAAGGCGGCAGATTTTTTTTTGAGCCACGCCAGTTCCATCTGGAGTCGCCCAAGTTGTTCGTAGACATCGGCCTCGTGTTCCGCCCGCGCCCGTTCCTGCTGTGCCTGGTGGCGGCTGAAGTGCGCATCCCTATGTCCAATTTCTGTTCCGATCCTGACTTTGTTGGCGAAGTCAGGATGAGTGCTCATGCGGCAGGTGCCAGCGCCGCAAATCGTGATGGGCGAGTCTTGGCAGGGGTAGAACCGCGCAAATAGCTTGTCAAACGAACAACATTCATCGCAGTCGCTGTGAACACATGCTGAAGATGGGTTCTCGCCAAGCCAACATAGCGAGTTTGGCGCAATTCAAAGGCACGGACACTTTGGGAGATGCTGCTCTCAATGCCAGCCCGGAGGTCGTAGCGCGTTTTCCATTCAGGGGTTTTCTGCGCCGCGCGGGCAGCTTGGAGCGCCTTATGCTCCGCTTCCATGCGCAGCGTGAGATAACGGGGGCCATCTTTCGCTTTGCTACAGAGATGATGCACCGGGCAGGCACGGCAGGCGGGTCGTGGGAACTGGATGCTAATGACGGCATTGCCCCACTGATCGGGATGGGGGTTCCATGTGACGTTCGTGTGGCCCTGGGGGTAGGTCACGCGTTGATTTTCCCAATCGATGGTGAAGGCGGAGAGATCGTAGGCATTTTCCGTTTGGGCTTGCCAACTGACATCAGGGCGCACAGGACCGGTGATGGTAATGCCTGCCTGCTGACTGGCGACAATGAGAGCCGCATCGACGTAGCCCGCATCCAGAAGGTGCTCGCCAGGGGAGAGTGCTTTCTCGGCCAGCGCGTCCTGAATGGGGGCCGCCCGGTCGGCGTCCGCCACCTGCGCTTGGGTGGTCTCGATGTGGGTGATGAGATGGACCCCGTCGGGGTCGCAGCTTTCGGTCAGGTGGACTTTGTACCCGCTCCAATGGGTGTCCCGTTTGGTGGCGTAGCGGGCTTCGGCATCATAGGGCGATTCAATCCGCACGCCAGCAGGCGGCAAGTCCTCGGCGCACCGCAGGCGGAGGGAGCCTTCCATTACCATATATTGTTGCAGCCACACCTGGCGCAGAATCTCAACCGCCGGCATCGCCCGCAGATAGGGGGGTGCGTCGGCGGCATACAGCGCGTTCAACAGATGTGCGCCATCCGCACCGACCGTTTGAGCATAGGCTTGGCGAGCCTCCTTGCTTTTGGGTAAGCGATATTCCTCAATGCGCGTGCTGTAACGGTCGAACCACGCTGGCGAAACTTGCTTCAGGAGCCAGTCCGGTGCGACGACGGCCAACGCATTGAGCGTGGCGCGCAGGGTTTCGGCCACCGTTTCCATCCGGTTGAGCCCCCGAATCGCCGCCAGCACATGGGTCGAATCGGTGCGTTGTTTGCCCCGCTCCTTGATCCAGCCGCGTGTCTGGCACAGACTCAAAAGCGTATCGAGCACCTGATTCTCAATGCCGCCTGCAATCAAACGTTGGCGGAATTCACTCAGGATCGAATAATCGAAGCCTGCGTCGTCCAGCTCCAGGCTGAGCGCATACTTCAAGTCGATGCGCCCCCGCACTGCATCGGCGGCTTGGCGATCCGTCAACCCCTCGATAAATTGCATCACACACACCAGCGCCAGTCGCCACGGGGCGGCGGCGGGTTGCCCCAGCGGCGGGAACAACGCACTGAACTGCTCATCGGCATAGATCGTGCCAATCTCGTCGCGCAGCGTCAGATACAGATTTCCCTTGCGAAATGAGCGCAGAGCCACGCGTGCGGTGGCCTCTGGCACGGGCGGAATGGGGCTGGGCCGAAGTGACATTGTCTCGTACCTCCTGGCGGGTTGTCTCTTGACTGATTCTATCTCTGATTCTTTTCGGCTTCCACTCCCCGATCTTATCTAAAGGCCCTTGCTGACTTCGCCAACAAAGTCCGATCCTGATAGCGTTGGCGAATTCGATGTTCACCCTCAGCCGCTGAGTAGCACAATTGCTCGCCTAGCCTGACAGGAGGAATTCGCCAACGCTATCCGATCCTAGTCAAACCCCGATCGCGCAAGTGACTTTTAGGGGTTTTTTGCATATCCCCGACAAAAGATACCGTGATGAAAGTCAAGCCCCAATTTTAGGGAAAGGGTTGCAGAGAAAGTCACCATCAGCAGGCAACTCGACCCAGGCTGTGGGTATGTGGACAACTCAACGGCAAGTTGCCCACATACCC
>JACCSL010000004.1 GCA_013812995.1 Ardenticatenales bacterium
GGCCTTAGCTTACTCGATTTTCGCTCTGCTTGTCCATACCCCCCCCTGAACTATTACAGTTTGGAGTAAAAATGGACCGAAAAATTTCGATTCTCTCCGCTACCCTGGTTCTTTTCTTGACGCTTCTTCTGGCTCCGCAATTGGGTCAACTTTTGTCCCCTGAGGTTGAAACGGCGGCCCCACCACCTATTGTTGAAACTGTGGCTCCCATCGTTGGAACCGTGATGCCAGTCGCGACCCATTGCACCGTACCCCTCCTACCGACACGCATCCATTCACCATTGGACGATATGAGAATAGCTACCCCTGACCGGCTCCTGACCACCACCCCTGGTCCCTCCCCAACCCCATCCATTCGCCCAGAAGACAGGGCGCGAGTTACAGATTTAGCCCCCGCAATCCCGGAGAGGGATAAGTGGGCTGTCATCGTTCAGCACCCCAACGGAAGCCGCGAACGTTTCCTGATACCCAGCGATAGACTTCGTCATTTTTACTGCCATTTCCCACCAGGGGCAGTTCTTGTTACTGATGGTCCCCCCGCATCTATGATGGGTCATCAACGTCCACTGGTGACACCTCCCACAGACATCGTTGAACACCCTGACATAACTCCCATGCCCTGGCCGACTGATTTTCCCCCAACCGTAGCCCCTCCAGTGGAGGCTACAGAGACTCCGCCCTGAGTGCTCTGCAACTGTGCGAAACTTTCTTGATGAAGTGAACCAACTCCAAAGATAAGGAAAGATTTTGATGCGACGTTTGCCTCTATTCTTGATTCTGTCCATCCTGGTACTATTGGCAGCAACTCTCAAGACCCCTGATGTGGCCTCTGCTAACTCTGGCAAACATGATGATGACTCGGCGGCAATAAGTTATAGCGGGAATTGGGGTTATGGTCCCAATAGTTCCCGAGCCTATGACGCCTCCCTCAGTTTCACAAATCAGACAGGCGCTTCTGCTTCCTTTAATTTCGTCGGGAGTCGGATTACCTACATCTACGCTATGGCCTGGAATCGTGGCGAGGTGGAGGTTTATATCGATGGTATCTTCCGAGAGAAATTTAGCGCCTATGCTCCAGAAATTCGCTGGCAGGTTGCAAGGACCTGGAGGTTGCCTTACGGGAGTCACAATATCCAGATAAAAGCCGTCGGCAATGGGTATATTGACCTGGATGCTTTCCATGCTGATATTCCCTACTCTCCAACTGGAACTGTCGATAATACCCCTAGTTCCTACGTGCAGTATATTGGTTATACAGGTAGCAATGGCTGGACTCACGCCTCGAATTTTCCTGAGGCGTATGGGGGAACGGTTAGCTATTCTAGAACCGGTCAGGATGGGGTTTCTTTCACCTTCTATGGAGATAGAATCACCTATGTCTATAACAAAGCCTTCAATAGAGGAAGGGCTGCTATTACAATAGATGGTAAGGATCTGGGATATATTGACCTTTACTCACCCACTCTTCAATGGCAGCAGAGCACGACGTTCGATGGGCTGGGCTGGAATATTCACACTATCAATATATCGGTTACGGGACAAAAAGGTACATCAGCAACTGATAGTTTTGTGGATGTGGATAAGCTAACTATAACAGGCGGGAACTCCTTTGTTGGAGTGGAACTGCGTGTTGATACCATACCAATTACACATGCCGGAAAGTATAGCCACAGATTATGGGCAGGTATTGAGCGTTCTGACCGAGCGCAAGAAGGAGAGTTTGTAACTGCATGGTTCAGCGTGAACCTAGCACCTTATCAGCATGACAGCGCGGGTACTACCATAGTATATAGCGGCAAGTTCAGCCAGGTAGGGCTGATGGTTACAGCAACCGGTATCAGATGGTTTGTGTATTCAGAGGCCAAAGTGGAGTGTTTGCGGGGTACAAAATACTGGGGAGACATAGGATGTTTAGGAGAGGTTTCCGATTTGGTGGATGATGGTTATTGGCACACAGTTGAATTGGTGAGCACAGGTCAAGGGTATTGGCTGGCTCGTGTGGAGGGTGTAGAATAGAGTGTGTAAGCAGCATAGTCGAGTAAACTGTCGAACAACCAACGACCAACGACCGCTATAAGGGAAACGACAAAACGACTATGACTGAGAAAATTACACCTGACATGCTGGACCAGCTCCTGGAGGGCGTGGAAAACGCCGAAGATTTGTTCGGGCAAGAAGGCTTGCTCAAGCAGTTGAGCAAGCGGCTGTTGGAACGGATGCTGGAGGGGGAGCTGACCGAGCACCTGGGCTACGACAAACATGCCGCCAACGGGCGGGGCAGCGGGAACTCGCGCAACGGGTATCGGCGCAAAACGCTCAAGAGCGAGCAGGGGGAACTGACGCTCCAGGTGCCGCGTGACCGGGAGGGTAGCTACGAACCGATCCTGGTGCCCAACGGCAGCAGCCGCTTGGCGGGCTTGAATGAAAAAATCATTGCGCTCTATGCACGCGGCATGAGCACGCGTGACATCCAGGCCCAGCTTCAGGAACTCTACGGGGTGGAGCTCTCGGCCAGCCTGATCTCAAATGTGACGGCGGTGGTGCTCGATGAGGTCAAGGCGTGGCAAAGCCGCCCGCTCGAAGCGGTCTACCCCATCGTCTATCTGGATGCGCTGGTGGTCAAAGTCCGTGATAATGGTCATGTGCGCAACAAATCCGTCTATCTGGTGCTGGGCGTGACAATGGAGGGGCAAAAAGAACTCCTCGGGATGTGGATCGCCCAGACGGAGGGGGCGAAATTCTGGCTTCAGGTCGTCACTGAACTCAAGAATCGTGGGGTGCAGGACATCTTTATTGCGTGTGTGGATGGACTCAAAGGCTTTCCCGAGGCCATTGAAGCGGTCTTCCCCCGGACGCAGGTGCAGCTCTGCCTGGTGCATATGGTGCGCGCCTCGCTCAAATTTGTCAGTTGGAAAGAGCGCAAAGCCGTCGTCGCCGACCTGAAAAAAATCTACCGGGCACCGACACGCGAGGCCGCCGAAACCGCCCTGTTGGAATTTGCCGAGCGCTGGGACAAGCAATACCCCACCATTAGTCGCTCTTGGAGCGCAAATTGGGAGCGGATCACTCCCTTCTTCGCCTATCCCGAGGAGATTCGGCGCGTGATTTATACCACCAACGCCATCGAGGCCGTCAATCGCTCCTTGCGCAAGGTGCTCAAGACACGCGGCGCGTTGCCCTCTGATGAGTCGCTTTTCAAGCTGTTGTACCTGGCCTTACGCAACATTACCCGCAAATGGACCATGCCCGTGCCCCACTGGCGAGCGGCCCTCAACCAGTTCGCCATCATTTTCGAGGACCGACTACCCCTCTAATGCAGGGCTTGGCTGCTTACACATTCGATTTGACATACCC
>JACCSL010000031.1 GCA_013812995.1 Ardenticatenales bacterium
GGCCAGCAGCGCCTGGGTTTCCCGTTTACTCAACCGATAGCGTCCGTTGAGCAGCGCCACCAGGCTACTCACCTGGGGGCCGAAGGCTCCCGGTGGGACCTCCGGCGGACGCGCGGCCCGACGGATCTGCTGGCAGTCTGGGCAACAGACCGCCGGATAACGGTGCTCGATGACCTCCGCCTGAAGCGGCGGCAACTGCCACACCTGTTGGCGCAACTCTGTTTCCCCCACGACCGCTACCGCTGGCAAAGGACGCGCGCAGTGGGGGCAGCTCGCCGGCCAATGGGTTTGAATCCCTGTCAGGTCGGCTTCCGTCAACCAACGCCGCTGGTGCCCCTTGTGGCCCGCTTGCCCCCCGGCTTTGCGCCCACTGCCGCCCTTGGCAGGGGGGGGGCGCGGAGGGCGGATCACTGGAGGGCGGGCGCGCGGAGTTCTGCGAGGTTTGGTTGAGCCGCGCCGTGAGGACCTCGACCTGCCGTTGGAGCGTCTCCACCCGCTCTGCGAGCCCCCTGACGTGCGCTTCCAACGCGGCGATATACGCTTGCGCCTCGGCGAGCAGCGCCGCGTGGACTTCGGGTGGCAGACTCGATACCTCGCTCATCGCTTTAGCTTACTCGCCTTTGCCCCTGCTTGTCTATACCCCCCCCTGAACGATTACACATGGGGTAGTCGCTGCGACATAAACGAACTTCCGTCTCGTTGATCAACTACCACTTCGTCTTTTGCCCCAAGCGGCGCAAGCCGATCCTGGTGGGAGCGGTACAGACGCGCCTGGAGGCGCTGATGCGACAGAAGGTCAGCGAGTTGGGGTGCGAAATTCTAGAACTGGCCGTGCGCCCGGATCATGTGCATCTGTTTATCAGTTGTCCGCCCACCTGGGCACCCCATCAGGTGGTGCATCGGTTAAAGGGCTATACCTCCTGTGTCTTGCGGGCTGAATTTCCCGCGCTGTGCAAGCTGCCATCCCTGTGGACGCGCTCGTATTGGGTGAGCACGGCAGGCAACGTGTCGAGCGAGACGATGCAACGCTATATTGAGGCGCAAAGCACGCGATGATGATCCATAAGGTATTGCGCTTCAAACTGAAACCAACCCGCGTGTAGGAAGCACAGTTCTGGCGCTATGCGGGGGCGTCGCGCTGGATGTGGAATGAGATGTTTGCCTATCGGCAACAGGTCTATGGCGAAACGGGGCAGGCCCCCTCGCTCAAGGAACAGATGACCCGCCTGACGGTCTTGAAAGGGGAGGCCGATACCGCTTGGCTGCGTGAGATTCATTCGCAGGTGTTGCAAGAGCCGCTCAAACACCTGGCCGACGCCTTTAGTCGTTTCTTCAAGGGACTGAGTGGCTTTCCCAACTTCAAGAGCAAACGGCGCGCGATGCCCTCGTTCAGCTACCCGCAAAGCGTGCAGGTGCATGAGCGTACCCAGAGGGAACCCACCGGAACGGGTGAAGTGTATCTGCCCAAAATTGGCTGGGTGCGTTTCCGTAAGAGTCGCGAGGTCGTTGGACTTATCAAGCGCGCCACGATCAGCCATAAGGCAAGTGGCTGGTATGTCTCGATTCTGTGTGAGGTGGAAGTCGCGGCCCCAGCCCCCCCGCCCATTGCCCCCGAAACCACGGTCGGGATTGACCTGGGACTCATCGACTTCCTCACGCCGTCCGAGGGGGAGCCGATTCCGGCCCCGCGCTTCTTGCGCCGACTGGAAAAGAAACTGGCCCAAGCCGGGCGGGTGCTGGCGCGCTGCCAGCAGGGCTCGAAGCGCTATCAGAAGCAGGCGCGCAAAGTGGCCCGGCTGCATGAGCGCGTGGCGAATGCGCGGCGTGATTTCCTGCACAAGCTGAGTTCGACTTTATCCATTGGTAGTCCAACATCGTACATTTTCTAGCTGTGCCAGCCCCACAAGTTTCGAGGGACTGGGGAAACATACTTGGTGATCAGGAAAAGGGCTGATCCATCTCAATCTACGACTGATTGGTTGCTCCCATTCACCAAACGTAACCCTGATTCTGAGATACCCCGAAACCATGAATGGATTAGAGGGATGGATCGGCCAGTTTCTGACCAACTTCCTTTTTCCATGTCTATGCTCAGACCCGACATCCACAAAAGTCCCAGGGCCTTTGTCGCCCACCTCGCTGAGGTTCTTGCTTTCGCCGCTTAACGATGGATAAAGTCGAGGTAAGGGCCGGGAAATAAAAACCGCCCCGGAGGATCCGGGGCGGAGGGGAGTAAGCAGGGGGTTTGGCTACATTACCTGTGGTGTCTTATCCAGATAACGTGCAAGCCACCAGTGGTGAGCATCTTCCTCCGCTTCCAAAATCGTCGCGAAGGGGCCGTGATTGGTGTGGCGCTCGCCATCAGGGGTATCAATGAGCCAGTAATAGCCGCTGCCACCCAGATGCTTCCAGATAGCCAACGTCAGGTCGTTCCCCAAAGTACGAATACCAATCGTCATCATTATAACCTCCTAGTTCTAGGTTCTCCGCTCTTTAGCAAGTCGTGTGCCGTATATTGTGAACGGGAGAACAAGAGTATTTTATAGCTCAATTGTTAGCTTTGGTAAAGTTAGCTTTGTCATGTGACATACATCACATATTACTTGCTGTAGCTAATAATCGGGCTGGACCAGGAGGGTTATGCAGGCAAAAGGGGTAAGGTTACCCCTTTGCCATGTCACGCACGAGTTGATAGACACCGTAGAGGCCACCCATAATCATCAGGAATCCCGTCCCTGTCATCGACATGACGAACTGGCTGATGGCACCCCCCCCCAAACGTATACCGCCATAGGTAAACATGATGATTCCAGCAATGAGCGTTCCTGCCGTGATGAGAATAATGAGCGGCCGCTGCTGATTCTGAATGTGATCATGGTTCTGGATGGAGACGGCACTCACGAAGCGCTCTGCCTCGTCCCAGGGGCAGTTATACTTTTGCACCAATGTCATGATGATGTCTGAGCGAGGCGTGTTGTTGGCCAACTCGCGCACAATGTAGGCGGTGTGCACCTCCATTCCGGCTCGCTTGGAGGGAGCGGGGGCGGGGGTATCGTCCATGTAGGAGGACATGGATTGCATGGGGGCGGCAGGCTCGTCAAGCACGTCAGCACCCTGAAGCCAGGAGGGGAGATTGCCACTCATAAAATTTATCCTCTGAAGAATTGCCCGTGGGCATTTGAATGATAATTCAGAGAATATGCACATAGCGTGGCAAGTCAAGACTACGATTCTCCTATCCAGGGCTTCTCAAAAGTCGCGGTTCTGCGAGCATGGCCCTCTCCCCCACGTCGCTTCGCTCAGTGTCCCCTCTCCCGAAATCGGGAGAGGGGCGGCTGAAAGCCGGGGAGAGGGCCTCCCTCCACA
>JACCSL010000938.1 GCA_013812995.1 Ardenticatenales bacterium
CGCGTATTCTCCGCCCCCAGAACGCCAAAGGAGTTGCGCCACCCGAGCGGCAGCGTCAGGACCGCCACATCGTCGGGGTCGCGACGAACGATGTCGTAGCCCTGGGGGATGCGCGCATCCGTGAGAGGCAGCGGGGCGGAGAGCTGCTCGACCAGGAGCAGACTTCCCAACGCCACCGCGAGGAGCGCCCCGGCGTGTCCATTCTGCGCGCGCGTCCCGAACTCCCGCGCGACCCACCAGAGCGCATAGCCCACGAGCACCGCCGCGCAGAGTAGTAGCACCACGCTGAAGCGGTTGGGGGCGCGATTCCCCTGTACGATGGGAATATAATGAAGCAGGATGAAGGGCAGCGGGATCGCCGTGGGCTGGCCGTTCGGCAGCACCCCGTCGAAGCTCCAGAGGTAGCGCCCGCCGATCTGGAGCACGGGACCGAGTGAGAGCAGCAAAAAGAGCAAGAGCCCCACCGCCCAGGGCCGTACCACGCGCCAGAACAGCCCCATCGCCATGCCGCAGAGCAGCAGCGTCGCGATGCCCACGAAGACAGTGTTCACATCATTGAAGCGGCTCGTGCCGGGCGAGACCCCGTTGACCTGCACCTGGCGCAGTTCCTCGGCCCACTCTGGTCCCCACCAGGGATGCAGGGCCGTGGGCGAGGTGAAGGAGAGCAGGTCCGCTGAGAGTTTGATGGCATCGCCCCAGCCCGTCAGCACAAAGTCCGTTGAGAGCAGCGTGCGCAGCACCGGAATGCCGACGGGAGCCCACAGGATGGCAGCGGTCACCACAGCCACGGCGAGGCGCGGGAGCCAGCCCGGCGTCGCCTGCCGCCAGGTCAGAAGCATCAGTAGCAGCCCCAGCATCGCGAGGAAGACACCAAAGATCATCTCGTTCAGCAGCGCGCTCGCGATGAAGATCCCCGCCAGCAACGGCGGGCTCCAGTCGCGGAGGGAGCGCGGCTGAGCCTTCCCATACCCCCAGAAACTCTTGAGAAAAAAAAGAGTAAAGAGCGGAATGAAGCCGGTCGAGACCATATCGTAATGGCCAACCGCCGCGTAGACGGCGCGGTAGGCCCCGAACGCGTAGAGCGCCCCGGCTCCCCAGGCGGCGGCCTCCGCCTCCATCCCGCGTGCGCCAAGCGTGCGCCACAGAAGCCAGCGCATGAGCAGCCAGCCGCCCCAGCCGCTCAGCACCGTCATCCCCAGCAGGATCAGATTCGAGGTGAGGATCGGGCCGAGCCAGTCCAGCAGGGGCAGCGCCACGAGTGCGTTGAAGAGATTGTAGGTGTAGAGAACTAGATCGATGCCGAGAGGATGGAAAATGTAGTCAGAGTGGAGCGGGTTGACCCCCAGATCGACCAGGGCATGGCGAAACCACCAGAGGTTCCAGACAAACGTGTACTCGTCAAAGGCCCAGGTCGCGCTGCCGGGAACATGGGTCAGAATCCGGGCGGGCAACGGCCACCACCAGAGCAAGGCTACTATAAAATAAAGAGCGACCACGAGGCCGTGGCCGCGCCATCTACTGTTTTTCATGCGCAATGGGGGGAGTCCTTGTTTGTCAACTGGCTGCCGGGCGATTGTAGCCCTGCCTTGGGTCGCTCGCAAACCCGCTGCCTTTTTCGCCGCGCTCTTTTCATCGCTATAATCGCCCCTCATCAAGGAACGGAGCAGACGATGACGATTCATCTCGAACAGATCATCCATGACATCGAGCGCATGAGCGCGACCCTCGGCACGGGTGACCGCCGCGAGTGGCTGCGCCAGGCCCGGCGGCTGCTCCGCGACCACGACCGGGGGCGGCTGGCAACGAAGATCACCAGCCACCATGACACACGAGGGCATCTGCTGGTCCCGCAGCCCCTAGGCGACCTGGAGGAGCGCATCCCCGCACCCCGCGCGCCCTTCACCCACACCGTCGCCGCCGCCGATGGCTCCAACATCGCACCGGAGCGCAGCAGCCCCGTTCGCTTCTACGTGCTCAACATGGGGCTCGTCACCTTCTGCTACGGGGAGCATCCAGGGGCCACCATCACCTCGCAGGCGCAACTGTACTATCGCCCCGAGGATCTCTACTGGGACGAGAAGCGGCAGCGCCCGGTGGACGAGAAGCGGCTCAGCCTGCTCATGCGCGTGGAGGAGATCGCCGCGCTGCCCACGCTGGTGGCACAGGTGGAGGGACCGTGCATCGCGCTGGTGGATGGGCAGTTGATTCTCTGGGCACTCCAGGGGGAAGAAGTGGAGGATCGGGATCGGCTGCTGGGACGCCTCATGGATGCCTTCGAGCAGCTTCGCGATATGCGGGTGCCCATTGTGGGCTACATCTCGGACACGGAGAGCTTCGAGCTGGTCAACACGCTGAAAATCTATCTCTGCCCTACCTCGCCCGACCGCTGCCAGCAGTGCCACGCCAAAGGCGCGGCCGAGGTGCAGTTGTGCTATCATCTGAAC